>NZ_JABMCR010000331.1 GCF_013179555.1 Bacillus haikouensis | reverse complement strand
TGATGAACCCACAGGTAACTTAGATTCCAAATCATCTAAAGATGTCATGGAAATGCTTGAGACGATTAATCAGAAAGACGACACCACCATGATGCTGGTAACCCATGATCCTCAAGCGGCCAGCTACTGTAACCGTGTTGTCTTTATCCGTGACGGAAAGCTTTATTCAGAAATACACAAGGGAAGCAGCCGTCAAGCATTCTTTCAGAAAATCATTGATACTCTTTCATTGATGGGAGGGGATGCACATGACCTTTCGTCAATTCGCGTTTAATAATGTTACCCGCAATAAGAGGTTGTATGCTGCATACTTCCTGAGCAGTATGTTTACAGTCATGGTATTTTTCACATTTTCGATCTTCGCGTTTCACCCGGATTTGACCGGAAATGATATGAATTCAACTGTTACGCAAGGGATGAATATTTCTGCTGGGATCATCTATGTATTTTCGTTTTTCTTCATACTATATTCCATGAGTTCATTTCTGCAATCCCGCAAAAAAGAATTTGGATTGCTGATGATGCAGGGGATGTCAATGAAGCAAATCCGGTCAATGGTGTTCCTGGAAAATATGATCATTGGTTTCTTCGCTGTATTGGGCGGAATAACCATCGGATTAGTCTTTTCGAAAGGGATCCTGCTGATTGCAGAAAATGCCCTTATTTTAGAGAACAAACTGAATTTCTATCTTCCTTTGGAAGCGATTCTGTTAACATTTGGATCCTTCATCATTCTATTTTTCTTTATTTCGCTGTTTGTCTCCTATATTCTCCGCAGCAAAAAGTTGATAGAACTGATCAAAGGGGATAAAAAGTCGAAGGGGGAGCCCAAGGCAAATATCCTGTTAACCATTATTGCTGTCCTCTTGCTCGGCAGTGGTTATGCGGTTGCTTTAATAGCGAAAGGCCTTACTGTTGTGGCTGTTATGCTGCCGGTTATCATTGTAGTGATTATCGGAACGTATTTGTTATTTTCACAGCTGAGTGTATTCGTTATCGGGAGACTGAAGAAAAAAGAGCATGTTTTTTGGAACAAGACAAATTTGCTGTTGTTTTCTGATCTATCTCATCGAATGAAAGACAATGCCCGGACATTCTTCTTGGTAGCCATCGTCTCAACGGTTGCGTTCAGTGCAATCGGGACCTTGTTCGGATTTAAATCTTTTCTTACAGAAAACATGAAAGTAACGAATCCCAATACCTTTACTTACCGGGCGTATGATAATGAAGAAAAAGACTTGGCATTGATTAAAGAGACCTTAGAGAAAGAGAATATAGATACTGAAAAAGCGCAAACGATCCTGCGCTACTATAAAATTGGCCAGGATCAGATTCTGATTTCGAATCAATCGGACTATAACCGCTTTGCAGAACTGATTGGAGAAGAGCCAATTGATCTTCATAAAGGAGAAGCGGTTGTCGTTGAGTTTGAAGGAACATCTTTTGGTCAGACGGAGGAGTTATTGCAGCAAACGATTGAAACAGCTTCAGGGGAAAAAATAAATCTGAATGACGGGGTCATTTATTCAAGAGCACTCCCTGCGTTTGACTCGTATTACGTGGTCTCTGACAGTGATTATGAAGAGTTGCCGGCTCCGGTCCAGGAAGACTCTTTCCATGCGTGGCAATCAACAGATGGAGAAGAGAGTGTGTTGAGTGCTTCTGAACAATTAAAAGAGGAACTCCATCCATCTGAATTTATATCAGGTGCTTATGAAGTTTATCAACTGAACAAACAATACGGACCCGTCATGTTTGTCGGACTCTTCATCGGACTGGTCTTCTTCGTATCAGCCGGAAGCTTCTTATATTTCAGGCTTTATATGGACGTCGACAGTGATAAGCAAAAGTATAAATCCATCTCGAAATTGGGACTTACTGACAAAGAACTAAATAAAGTACTAACGAGACAGATCCTGTTACTATTCTTTGCGCCAATTTCCGTAGCACTTATTCATGGGGCCGTAGCACTTACTGCATTGTCCCATCTATTCTACTATGACCTGTTCCAAGAGTCAGTCATCGTGCTGAGTGTCTTCTTCGGAATTCAAGCCATCTACTTCTTTATCGTTCGATTCTTTTATATTGATCAGATTAAAGCGGCAATACAGTAATTTCATGAAGTCATAGTGGTGTGAATTTTATTTCCCTGAAGGGTTTGCAGCTTTGCAGAAGTATTTTTCTTTGATTGATACTTGGACTCCCACTCAATCGCTCGAAGCAACGAACTTTAACAGAACCTATTAAAAAAATCCGAACAAAATTCAAATTCAATAAAAGAATTTGAATGAACGTTCGGATTTTTATTTTTTCTAAGCTGTAGGGCGGAATATTGAAGATGAGAACCTTCTAGATGAATGCGGCATGATTATAAATCACACTCTTCTGCATTTTTCACAATTGAAGCGAATTATTTTCCTGAGTGATAGCTCTTCATTATTTTGAGGTGAAGCAGGTGAAGCAAAATTAAAAAGGGATAAGTAACCGCTGATAGCCAATAGTTCCAGCCGTTGTGATAAAAATAGCCTGATGCAATGGTAAGATATTCATAAATCAGGTTGAATATCGTCCAACCCAATATATATGCCAGTTGATTCCAAATTGACTTGCGAAAAGGATAAAAGTTCATTAATAATACACCTGCAGAAGGGAAAATGAACAGTATCGGCAAAAAACCGCCGAAATCTACACCCTTATTAAAATATCCATAAAGATCATATTTGAGGTCTAAAGTTATATCAGTAGCAAAACCTAACACAATCGAAAATAATGCAATCGCATATAATTCACGTCTGGGTAATTTCTTTGGAACTGTAATCGCCACTATTAGAAACACAACAACAGATAAGAGTAAGAAAACCATATTATACATTCCTCATATATTTAGTTAATACTGAATATTGTTCCCACACACAGGAAGAATTATGTCCAAATTCGATAGGTTGAGAATCAAACGGATCGCTTTATATAGGTGAAGCTATATTGCTTTAAAACAGGATAAGAAAGAAGGATACTGCTCCCTCAGTAATCTTCAAACTTAGTGGACAACATCATTTCGGGAATCTATATACAATGTCCCATCTTTTTGGACTTCAGCGTAAAATACATTTTCAATTGAGGTAATGCCAGCAGATTCTACCTGCTGCTTCAGCCATTGCTGATTAAGGTTTAATGACTTCAAGTTTTCCTCATTTATCTTCCCATCAGAAACAACAGCTATAGGAATGGGAATGACATTTGAGTTAGTTTGCTGTATATTCATATCCCCCTTAGTCACTGATTGCTTATGTTCCTTTTTCATGACTGAAAGACTGCCGTCAGTTTCAAAAATGGCATAATCAACGTCAGAGATGGAAAACGCATTTTTCTTTCTTAATAAAACATTTAATGAATCTAAATCAAGGCGGGCTTGGCGAAGTGCGTGATCCATAATTTTCCCTTTCCTAATCAGTATTATGGGTTTTCCAACGATGGCATAGTGAGCTTTTTTCGATTTTATATCTAAAAATCCGAGGGAAATGGTAAAAATGCTCCAACCTGCCAATGCTATCAATCCATTGCGAATACTTAGATTGGGATCAATTGCAAGAGAAGCACCAATAGTACCAATTGAAATGGCTGATACAAAGTTAAAGAAGGTCATTTGAGAAATTTCTTTTCTTCCCATGATTCTTGTTAGAGCTAACAAGGTTATAAAAGCAAGTGCGAGTCTGAGAATAAGTTCGGAAACTGACATAATGTATCTCCCTTCCATGAAAGAAAGTCATTCTTTTATTGTCCCAAACTTTTCATTATTCATTTATCTGCTTCTTTTTATATAAGGTGCCATATAAAACGACTTGTTGCAGTCTGAAAGTACCAGATTATTCACTTTTTCTTGCTGCATAAAAGGGGGCAGTTCCTCAATTGCACTAAATTAAATCATTCGAAACTTAACTAAAGTGGTTACCGTCTAATTCGTATAGAGTTGAGTATTGGCAGTAGAAGTTTAAGAAAGATTTCTGCTT
>NZ_JABMCR010000330.1 GCF_013179555.1 Bacillus haikouensis | reverse complement strand
CAGCAGCTGAAGTTCATGAAAAAACGTATTTCCATACATCGTATGCGGACCTCCATGAATCTCGACAATCAGCGGATACTTCTTTCCTTCCCCGCCATTTACCGGCTTCATGATCCATCCTTGTACATGCCGTCCTTCTTTTCCGGGACACATAAATGATTCAGGCTTTGAAAGGGTGCGTTCAGCCAGCCAATCTTCATTGGCGTTGGTGATTTTCTTCTTCTCCCCTGTCGGAACATGAAGAGTGTATAATTCACCCGGCTCTTCCGGCTTGCTCATCGCCAGTACCATTATTTGCCCGGCAGAATAAAAATCATATCCGTATATATGCTGTTCTTCTTCCAGCAGCGCCGGATATACCGCCCCCTCTATGTGAGCATAGTAAAGAATGGTGTTCCCTCTATCGGACGCTATGAAATAAAGACTTTCATTGTCCTCAGACCACACAATGCCCGTTTGAGAAGACCCTTGGATACTGTCACTATTCAGATAATCTCCAATCGGCAGGTCCATTCCTTCTGTAAGGACAAATGAATTCCCGTTTACAAGATTGTACAGATAAACTTTATTCTGAGTCGCATTTTCGAATTCACGTCCATGCCCGACATATGCAAGATACTTCCCATCCGGGGAAAAGCTTGATCCGCCGTAAAATCCCGGTCCTTCCGCCACTTTTCTGTATTCACTGTTCTCGACGTCCAATAGAAATAATTCAGAGTCGAAAGAAAGGTCCTTATTTTCTTCCAAATTCACTGAATAGGCTATGAATCTTCCGTCGCCCGACCAGGCTTGCAGGGTATAGTCATGTTCGTCGTCAGTCAATCTTGTTATCTCTTTTGTCCCAAGGTCCACAATGGCCATCTGAGTATATCGTCCATCGTGAAGCCCTCTGTCATCTGATTTATACTTCATTGATGAGGTGACGAATGGCTTTATTTTTTCTTCTTTTTCTTCCCGTTCTTCAAATGTTTCACCTTTTTCCATTCGGATGATGCACACTATTTTTCCTCCGCACGGAGACCATACCGGGTTGGAAATCCCGTTTCTTGTATGGGTTATTTGCTCTGCTTCCCCGCCTGTCCGACTAATCAAATATAACTGATTTACCCCTGATCTATTGGAGATAAAGGCGATTCGCTCTCCATCACACGACCACCTTGGAGAAGATACCCGTTCATCTTTGAATGTCCATTGACGCACCTTTCCCGTCTTTACGTTCAGACAGAATAATGCGGAAACATATTCATCCTTATCTTCATCCATTAACGTCTGCACATAGATGACTTCTTTGCCATTGGGGGACAGCCGTGGATCTGATAAAGCCTTTAATTGATGAAGATCATTTATTTCAATCCCTTGTCGGTTCATAACTTCTGACATCCTTTCTTTGCTCACAGTGACTTTGTTATATATTTCGACAATGAAAATTCATTTCCCTCCACTGATTAACTGCGTTCTTTCAAAAATCGGAATGGATAAGAAACTGTTTCAGCTTCATACTAAAAACAAAATCCAAATTCTCCATTTTTCGCTATTGAAACTGCACACATTTCACCTTAAAATAGAGTTACGAACATTTGTTCGATATGAAATGAAAAGGAGCCTTTTCATATGACACGAATCCCAGAGAATGACCGAAATGTTTTAGAACAGGCGATATACCTGCCCATGGTACTGACTATCCTAAACAGGGACCTGAAAGTTGTAGACAAAAGTCCCTTTAAACTCAAACGACCTTATTTAGAGTTGATAGAAGATACCATGAAAGTGATTCAGGGAGAGCTTGCTTACGTGAAGAAATATATGAGGACAAACAAAATGAAGGTGGAAAGAATTCAATCAGACGATGCATTCACGATGTATATGTTTTTATATAAAGGCTATGAGGAACATCACAATTATTTTAACCCGCGCCTCAGAAACCGGGTGGAAGATTTAATGCGCCATTACTTGTTTCGCCGGTTTCTTGAAACTAAATCCGCTTCTGAAAGCCCGGATCACCCCCGCCAGGCCTGATTATTTTACATTACAAATATTCATACACACCAATAAAAAAAGCGTGATTGAAGTCTACTCACGCGTTTGTTTTGTTTTTCAGGTAAAAGGTTTTCATCGTGTACTTGCTTTCCATCTCTGAGACCCGTTGTGAATAGGCGATTCGCAGGTTGGAAGTTCGAAGCATCTGGTTTTCAAATGAACTGTATGAAATCGGAACCAAATGGGATTCCCTATTTTGGAAAGTCACAGAGGTCTGACCATTCCCGGCAGCGGAATAACTGGTTACATGGGAGTGGGAGATCCATATACACTCACTTTTCACAGGAGAAGTAGTCGGAAATAAAAACATCGACATTTGGGGGTTTAACATGATTGGGGCTTTATATGAAATACCAATCAACTCTTTAGTCCCGTCCTTTCTTCCTTGATACGATGAACCGTAAAATTCACAGCTTTTCTTCAGGATCTCCATCGGTTTAAACGGAGATAGAATGACATCCCCCATTTCAATGATTTCTGTAAATGTCTTTGCACCATATTCAATGGGCTTTAACATCAATGTATGAGGATTCACTTCATATTCCTCCAAAATTCGAGATTTTCCCTTCATTTCCTCTCCTCCTTTTACATATTTCTCCAAAATAATACCATAAATATCAAAGGGTGTCTCCAATTTATTAAAAAATTCTGAACTTTTTTACCTTCCACTAATTCAATCATAAAAAATTATCTGAAAATTTAATTATTTTGGTTGAATTTTTGCCACTTGTTCCATATACTAATAAAAAGAATTCAGAGGTGGTCGTATTGGAAAATAAAAAGTCCTATACTGAAATGATGAAGGCTTCTGCGATGACCCGGAAACGAAACGCTGAGAGGAACGTGCTAGAGATTTATATTGATATGCTTCTATACGAAAGTATACTGACAACCGAGAAGACAAAGCTGTTAGAAGACATTGATGCAGCCCTCGATTGCAAAAATGAAATGTTGTTTATGAAACTTACAGAAGAATTAAAAGAAGTCAATATCCGTTACGGATTATAACAAAAGGCTGGCTCCTCAATACGAGCCAGCCTCTCCTTTTTGCCACGCAGAAGGAATGGGCCTGTGTGAAATGGTGAAAGCTAATCACAAGACAAATTGTGTGGAGCGATCAACATGATATTCATCAAGGTACTTGTCCTATATTTAATTACAATAGCAGCGATGCGCCTGATGGGGAAATCGACGATCGTTCAAATGACCCCTTATGATCTTGTAGCCATCATCATCGTGGGCACAATCGCTTCAGAACCCCTCATCAGTACAAAGTTCTGGCCGACCCTCATTGCGCTGGTCATTCTGGTTGGACTTCATGTCTTATTCTCTTACCTTACATTAAGCCAATGGGGAAACAAATTCTTCTTAGGCGAACCTACCCTGCTGATAAAAAACGGAGAAATCCTCGAAGACAACTTGGAAAAATCCAAGATTTCCCTCATTCAGCTGACATCGATTCTGAGAGCAAAAGGCTACCCCAAAATCTCTGATGTCGATTATGCCATGCTTGAGCCGATCGGAGAAGTAAGTGTCATCCCAAAAGTGGAAAATACACCGGTAACGGTGCAGCATTTAAACTTAGAGATTGATGATGAAGGACTGCCGATTTCCGTAATAGTCGATGGAAAGGTTCAGAAACGGAATTTGCAGCTTCTCGGGAAAAGCCGGGACTGGCTGTTCGACCGATTATCAAGTGAAGGAATCCACCCAAAAGAAGTCATCTTTGCCTATATGACGGAAAAGAAGAAAAACCTTATCATCAGCAAAAGAGAAAAAGCCTAGTCAATTGACCAGGCTTCTATCATTATTCCTTCTTCTCTTGTTCATATTGCTCCAACATGTTCAACCGCTCCATCATCGTTGGATGTCCATAGCGGAAAATCTTCACCAGCAGAGGCGGATTGACCTGGGAAAGCCCCACCTTTGACAGCTTCTGAAAGGAAGTGATAGCTGCCTGCTTGTCTTCGGTCATTTCAATCGCGTACCGGTCTGCA
>NZ_JABMCR010000033.1 GCF_013179555.1 Bacillus haikouensis | reverse complement strand
GAGAAGGTCGGTGAAAGAGTGGCGGAAAGCTTGACTGAGCTTGGCGGAAAAGCCCTGATTGACCGTGTAAAAGAGGAGCTGGATCAATAATGGACGGTGAAAAGCCTTTAGATCAAATAAAGGTACTCATCACCAGGGGAAAAGAGGGAGCCAAGGAATTGAGCTCCCTTATTGAAGGTAACGGAGGGACTCCTGTGTCGGTCCCCCTCCTTGACTTCAAGCCGTATGATGATCCGCTCGAGGGGTCGTTCATAGCATCAATACATAATTATGAATGGATCATCTTCACAAGCAAAAATAGCGTTGCTTTTTTTCTTGAAAAATTGACCGTTCACAATATCAACGCTTCCTCACTCTCTGTGAGTATCGCTGCGGTAGGCACAAAAACGGAAAAATATTGTGAAATGCTTGGCCTATCCGTCACATTCGTTCCCGATGATTTTACCGGAGATGACCTTGTAAGGCAGTTCATTACTGAAAGGAAGCCATCCGGCAAAGTTCTGGTGCCAAAAGGAAACCTCGCGCGAAATGTCATTGCTGTTGAATTGAAGGAGGCAGGAATCCATTGTGACGAATGGATTATATACGAAACGATCTTACCCGGTGAGAGCTTCGAAAAGCTGAAGGTGATCATCGAAGCGGGCGGAGTGGATATTTTGACATTCACCAGTTCATCTACGGTACGTCATTTCATGAGGGTGGTCGAAGGGGATTCCCTTTATGCGAAAATAAGGCATCTCCCAGCAGCGTGTATAGGGCCACTGACCAAAAAGACGGCAGAAGAATGCGGATTACATGTAAAAATATGCCCGAACACTTATACTGTAGATGAAATGGTAACAGAAATCATACAGTATGTTTCTGAAGCCGGGGATAAATCATGACAACCCTATCTATTGGAGGTTTTAAAGTGAAAGACTTAATGTTCAATCGTCATCGACGTTTAAGACAATCAGAAAATATGCGTTCCCTGGTTAGGGAGACGCATCTTAGAAAAGAAGATTTGATCTACCCGCTATTTGTCGTGGAAGGAGAGAACATCCGTAATGCAGTATCTTCCATGCCGGGTGTCTTCCATATTTCCATGGATAACTTAAAAGCGGAAATGGATGAGATCGTCTCACTCGGAATTAAGTCGATCATCCTTTTCGGGGTGCCGGCCGAGAAAGACGAACTTGGAAAGCAGGCGTATCATGAGCATGGAATCGTTCAGAGAGCGACCCGCTTTGTGAAAGAACTTTACCCTGAGATGGTCGTCGCGGCAGATACTTGCCTGTGTCAGTACACAAGCCATGGTCATTGCGGAATTGTAAAAGAAGGAAAAATCCTGAATGATGCAACCCTTGATCTGCTTGCAAAAACGGCAGTAAGCCAGGCGGAAGCGGGAGCGGATATCATTGCCCCTTCGAATATGATGGACGGCTTTGTAGCTGCGATCCGTCACGGCTTGGATGAAGCAGGATTTACAGAAGTACCAATTATGTCTTACGCAGTCAAGTATTCTTCCAGCTTCTATGGACCATTCCGTGATGCTGTTCATTCGACACCTCAATTCGGTGACAGAAGAACGTATCAAATGGACCCGGCAAACAGATTGGAAGCTATTCGCGAAGCACAGTCCGATATCGAAGAAGGAGCAGATTTCCTGATTGTGAAACCGGCTCTCTCCTACATGGACATCATGAGAGAAGTGAAAGACCGTTTCAACGCCCCTGTTGTTGCCTATAATGTAAGCGGGGAATACAGCATGGTGAAAGCCGCTGCAGAAAATGGCTGGATCAACGAGCAGGAAATCGTGATGGAAAAGCTGACAAGCATGAAACGTGCAGGAGCAGATCTAATCATTACTTATTTTGCAAAAGATGTAGCAGGCTGGCTGTCCTAAACTAGTTCAACATTCCTGAATATGATTAAAGGAGGAGAACGGATTGCGTTCATTTGAAAAATCACAAGAAGCATTCAAAGAAGCAAAAAAACTAATGCCGGGAGGGGTCAACAGTCCCGTCCGTGCATTCAAATCAGTCAAAATGGATCCCATTTTCATGGAAAGGGGTAAAGGCTCCAAAATCTTTGATATCGACGGAAATGAATACATCGATTATGTCCTGTCCTGGGGTCCGCTCATCCTTGGACACAGCAATGACCGTGTAGTGGAAGCGATCAAGAAAGTAGCAGAAAGCGGGACAAGCTTTGGAGCGCCGACAGAAATCGAAAATAAACTTGCTCAATTGGTCATCGACCGTGTACCGAGCATTGAAATCGTCCGGATGGTTTCTTCAGGAACCGAAGCAACCATGAGTGCTCTTCGGTTGGCACGCGGATATACGGGCCGGAATAAAATCATCAAGTTCGAAGGCTGCTACCACGGCCATGGCGATTCATTGTTGATCAAAGCAGGTTCCGGAGTCGCTACGCTTGGTCTGCCCGACAGTCCCGGGGTGCCGGAAGGAGTCGCGAAAAATACGATAACCGTCCCATACAACGATCTTGAAAGCATCCGTTATGCATTCGAACAATATGGTGACGATATCGCCGGTGTCATTGTAGAACCGGTAGCAGGCAATATGGGCGTGGTCCCTCCTCAGAAAGGGTTCCTGGAAGGACTGCGTGAGATCACGGAACAGCATGGTTCACTGTTGATTTTTGATGAAGTCATGACGGGGTTCCGTGTCGGATATGGCTGTGCCCAAGGATATTTCAATGTGACGCCTGACCTGACTTGTTTAGGAAAGGTAATCGGGGGCGGACTTCCGGTAGGCGCTTATGGCGGAAAAGCCGATATCATGGAACAAATTGCCCCAAGTGGACCGATCTATCAAGCGGGAACACTGTCAGGGAATCCTCTAGCGATGACGGCGGGCTTTGAAACACTCAGTCAATTAACACCTGAAAGCTACGAAGAATTCGGGCGCAAAGCGGATCTTCTTGAAGATGGACTGAAGAAAGCTGCTGAGAAATATGGCATCCCTCACACAATCAATCGTGCAGGCTCGATGGTCGGATTATTCTTTACAAATGATGAAGTGAAGAATTATGAAGGGGCAAAGTCTTCTGATTTGGAGATGTTTGCAGAATATTACCGCGAGATGGCGAACGAAGGTGTATTTTTACCTCCTTCTCAATTTGAAGGACTCTTCTTATCAACAGCCCACAGCGATGAAGATATCACTAAGACGATCGAAGCTGCGGAAAAAGCGTTTGAGAAGATTAGTAAGAAGTAATGATATGAGAAAGCTGACCTTTCATAAGAAGGTCGGCTTTTTTTATTGCAGGTTAATCGGAGAACGAAGAAGTGGCAGGAGATGTCGAATTTTGTATAATGGTCGATAGATCGAAATTTCCGCCGATAAAATTGAATAATCGTAGATAAAAAATTTTATTGGCAGATAAAAGACTCTTGCTCCGTATAAGCACCCACCCATCCGCCGTCATCTCTTATATACTCACTGAAGAATAATCGTATAACAGGGTCTTACTGAGTCCAAGCTTTAATTGATTTTAATTAAAATATCAGATCAATCCGTTAAAACTTCTTCCTCTCTATCATATTTCTCCCTTCCAACTCATAAAGTGATAATGACATTGTCATATATTTCTTTGGTTTGGAACTTGAAAGGAGGAATTTCTTTGTCACATGATCAACAATCGTGCCTGCGATTTTCTTTGGAAGAATCAATTTGGTTCAAAAAAGGACAGGAAGTTGAAGAATTGCTATCTATCTCCTTAGATCCACATATAACGATTCAAGAACAAGAACAGTATGTCCTCATCAGAGGAACACTCGATTTATCAGGTGAATATCTGCCAAGCGGTCGAAGGGAAGAAGACGGTGATGATCAATTTGAAGCAAGCGGAAAATTCGTTCAAATTGTAGAGAACAGGGAAAAAGGGGAAAATGAATTCGTTCATCGTTTCCCTGTGGATGTGACGATCCCCAAAAACCGGATTGCCAACTTAGGGGAAATTGATGTGTATGTCGAATCCTTTGATTATGTCGTTCCGGAAAATGCCTGCTTAAAACTGAATGCTGATTTGACCATCACGGGAATCTACGGGGAGCAGCAGACTCATACTCCTCTTGAAGTGGAGTATAAGGAAGAAGAGCTCTATAGCCCTCTTTATCGGTCAGAAGCGGTTGCGGAAGCACCTGTTGAAGAAGAGGCAGAAGTGAGACTTCAGTACGATGAGGCAGTTGAAGATCTGAACGAAACAGTTGATGATGACCAGGGCGAAAGTGATGAGTATGAAGAGGGATCAAATGATGATTCTCAGGATGATGAAGATGTATATCAGCCATTCTCACTGGAAGGGAGAACACCTCCTGCCGAAGAAGAGGATGAGATACCGGTTCAAATCCAATATGATTCACCCCCGTCCCATGAAGAGAGTTACGTTCGAAAAGAAAATGTATTCGAGCTTCCGGAGCATGAATTAAGCGAGTCTTCCCAGGAACAGGAAATACCTCAGCCGGCGGTCGAACAGAAGCAAATGCAACAGCCGGCGGTCGAACAGAAACAGATGCAACAGCCTGCACCGGTTCAGAAACAGGTGAAAGAAGAAGAAGAGGAAGAAGAATCTTCTTCGATGGAAGTGGAATTGGAAGCAGATGAAGAACCAGCTGATAAAAAGAAAAAAATCAAAGGGAAGAAAAAGTATGAAAGTATTTCCCTTACAGATTTCTTTGCACGGAAAGAAGAGGAACGAGGGGCAAAATTAAGGGTTTGCATTGTTCAAGAAGGGGAAACCCTCGACCACATTGCTGAGAAATATGATTTGACGATTGCCCAGCTTTTACGGGTCAATCATCTGGAAGCAAATCAGGAAGTCTATGGCGGCCAGGTTCTTTATATTCCAAATGAAGATCCAGTGTTCAAGATATAAATATGAACATGAACCAGAACGATTGAATTCTATCGATGAATCAGGACTGACACCAACATATGGCGGCAGTCCGTTCTTTTTTTATATCGGATTCAGTTAAAGGGAACTGCTGAATGACGGGGAGGTGAAATACATGCAAACCATCGACAGTTTAAAACCTGTCTTGCAGCCATACGGGGTAGAACCTTTTTTTGTAGAAGACACAGGAAGGGTATGCAGGGTATACTCGAATAAAGGAACGCTTGCGGTCAAGCATATTCCTGCTGAAAACGGTGTTGATTTCGTCCGGAATGTCCAGACTCTTTTTCAAAGGGGGTACAACCGGATCGTTCCCATTTATCCGACTCTGGATGGAAGGTACGGTGTCTGGCACGAAGGAGAACTATTCTATTTGATGCCGTGGCTGAACAATCAGGAAAAGGAGGATCGATTTGAAAAACATCAAAAGCTTTTCCGGGAACTTGCCAGGCTTCATACCATATCATCGCAGGATGTGAAGATAAACAAGGAAGAAAGGGAATCACATTATGAACAGCTGACTTCCAGGTGGGAGAAGGAACAGCAGTTTCTTGATGAATATGTGGAAACGTGTGAAAAAACAGCTTATATGTCACCGTTTCAATATCACTTTTGTATGTTTTACAAAGATGTGTCCCAGGCCCTTAAGTTTTCAAGGAAAATGCTTGACGAGTGGTATGAAAACACGAAGGATCTTGATAAAGTGAGGACGGTCATCATCCATGGAAAAGTGTCGACCGAGCATTTCTTATTCGATGACAGAGGGATGGGTTACTTCCATAACTTAGAAAACTCGAAAATCGCTTCGCCCTTTCACGACCTTCTTCCGTTTCTGTCCAGAACATTGAAAACGTATCCCAAGTATTATGATGAATGTGTGGAGTGGCTGGAAACGTACTTTCACCATTTTACTGTCCGCAACGAAGAAAGGCTGCTGTTCATGAGTTATTTAGCCTATCCAAGCTCGGTGATTGCAGTTGTGGAGAAATATTTTCATACTGCCAAAGGGAAGAGGAATGAACGGAAATCGCTTAAGAAGCTGCAGCGACACTACTGGCTTCTGAAGAATACTGAATATGTGGTCATGCGTCTGGATGAAATGGAAAAAAAGAAGCAGGAGCAATCAGCCGAAGCAGAATAAAAAAAAACTGACGAAGTCGGATTTCGTCAGTTTTTTAAATCCAATCGAAGTAAATGGCAAGGCCGATGCCGATAAACAGGGTCAATAGAAGGACATCGAATGTGGTTGGAAGCAAAATGGTGCGGATCCCCTGAAAGATGGTAAAGGGGATGATAAATTGTTTACATATTAACCGCGCATTCCCCATCCACTTCTGGAAGGTGTAATGATTCATTTTTTTCATAATTGTCCACTCACTTTCCTGGGTATATTCACTACTTTATCTTATGATTCCGGTCCAGAAGGGTGCCAAGGACAGGCGAAGTGAATATTTTTTATTAAAATCGGCAAGAATGATTGACGAAAGTTCAGTAAATCCTATACTATAGTGAGTACATAAATAGTTTTAAAAGCGTTGAACAGGAAGAGTACATTGCCCCCCGCTTTCAGAGAGGAAAATCGTTTGCTGAGAGATTTTCCAAGCGAAGACGATGGAAGGTCGCCTGAAGAGCTGCTTCTATGAAGACAGTAGTAGAAGCCGGTTAAAAGCCGTTATTGTTCATTGAGAGTTCAGGAGATCTTTGTGGCTTCTGAGAAAAAAGGTGGTACCGCGAAACGAATCCTTCGTCCTTTTACAGGGCGAAGGATTTTTTGTGTTCCGAAATTAAATCACCTTTATAAAAAGCTATTACAAATCAGGGAGGAAATAAAATGGAAACTCAAGATCAATTATCGATGCCGACCAAATATGATCCGAATGCAATTGAGCAGGGAAGGTATAAATGGTGGCTGGAAGGAAAGTTTTTTGAAGCGAAAAGCGATAAAGAAAAGGAACCGTATACGATCGTCATCCCCCCGCCGAACGTAACAGGGAAGCTTCACCTCGGGCATGCTTGGGATACGACGCTCCAAGATATCCTGACAAGAATGAAGCGTATGCAGGGCTACGATGTACTATGGCTGCCCGGTATGGACCATGCGGGGATTGCTACACAGGCAAAAGTAGACGAAAAGCTGCGTAACGCTGGAATTTCAAGACATGACCTGGGACGCGAGAAATTCGTTGAAGAAACGTGGAAATGGAAAGAAGAATACGCAGAGCATATACGTAAGCAATGGTCGAAAATCGGGCTGGGCCTCGATTACAGCCGTGAACGTTTTACGCTGGACGTAGGCTTATCTGAAGCCGTACAAAAAGTATTCATTGATCTATACAATAAAGACTTGATTTACCGCGGTGAATACATCATCAACTGGGATCCTGCCACAAAGACAGCTCTTTCCGATATCGAAGTTATTCACCAGGATGTTCAAGGTGCCTTCTATCACATGAAGTATCCACTAACTGACGGAAGCGGACATATTGAAATCGCAACTACACGTCCGGAAACAATGCTTGGTGATACAGCTGTTGCTGTACATCCTGAAGACGAACGTTACAAGCACATGATCGGTAAAAAGGTTACTCTTCCGATCGTCGGACGTGAAATTCCGATTGTAGGTGATGACTATGTAGATATGGAATTCGGCTCCGGTGCAGTGAAAATCACACCTGCTCATGATCCGAATGATTTTGAAATCGGGAACCGTCACAATCTTGAACGCATCCTTGTGATGAATGAAGATGGCACCATGAATGAGAATGCAGACAAATATAAAGGGCTGGATCGCTTTGACTGCCGCAAACAAATTGTCAAGGATCTTCAGGATGCCGGTGTTCTGTTTAAGATTGAAGAGCATATGCATTCTGTAGGACACTCCGAACGCAGCGGAGCGGTTGTAGAACCTTATTTGTCCACACAATGGTTCGTTAAGATGGATCCATTGGCACAGGAGGCGGTAAAGCTTCAAGAACAAGAGAATAAAGTCAACTTTGTTCCTGACCGTTTCGAAAACTCCTATCTTCGGTGGATGGAAAATACACGTGATTGGTGTATTTCGCGTCAATTATGGTGGGGGCACAGAATTCCTGCTTGGTATCACAATGAAACGGGTGAAGTATATGTCGGGGAAGAAGCTCCTTCTGACAGTGAAAACTGGTCTCAGGAAGAAGACGTTCTGGATACATGGTTCAGTTCGGCACTTTGGCCATTTTCTACAATGGGATGGCCGGATACAGATTCTGAAGACTTCAAGAGGTATTACCCGACCAGTACGCTTGTAACAGGCTACGATATCATCGGATTCTGGGTATCCCGCATGATTTTCCAAGGTCTTGAATTCACCGGTGAGCGTCCATTCAAAGATGTACTGATCCACGGCCTCGTTCGTGCTGAAGACGGCCGTAAAATGAGTAAATCCCTAGGAAACGGCGTCGATCCGATGGAAGTCATCGAGAAGTATGGTGCAGATTCTTTGCGTTACTTCTTATCAACAGGCAGTTCACCTGGTCAGGACCTGCGCTTCTCATTCGAAAAAGTGGAGTCGGTTTGGAACTTTGCCAACAAAATCTGGAACGCATCACGTTTCGCATTAATGAATATGGACGGTATGACCTATGAAGAGATTGATCTGAGCGGAGAAAAATCCGTTGCGGATAAATGGATTCTTACACGATTGAATGAAACAATCGAACATGTTACACGTCTTGCCGACCGCTATGAATTCGGTGAAATAGGCAGAATCCTATATAATTTCATTTGGGATGACTTCTGTGACTGGTATATCGAAATGGCGAAGCTTCCTTTATACGGTGAAGACGAAGCAGCCAAGAAAACAACGCGTTCGATTCTGGCTTATGTACTTGACAACACAATGCGACTTCTGCATCCGTTCATGCCGTTTATTACCGAGGAAATATGGCAGAACCTGCCGCATAAAGGCGAATCAATCACGGTTGCAGCATGGCCGGAAGTGAAGGAAGAACTTACAGATGCACTTGCTTCGGAAGAAATGAAACTGCTTGTGGAAATCATCAGGGCTGTACGTAATGTCCGTGCAGAAGTGAACACGCCAATGAGCAAACAAATCAAGCTTATCCTGAAAGCGAAGGATGAAAAGATCCTGAGTGTGCTAAATAAAAATAAAGCATATATCGAACGGTTCTGTAATCCGGAACAATTGGATATGGGGATAGATATCACACCTCCGGAAAAAGCGATGACTGCAATCGTTACGGGAGTTGAATTATTCCTTCCATTACAAGGACTGATCAATATTGATGAAGAAATCGCCCGCCTGAAAAAAGAACTTGAAAAGTGGACGAAAGAGGTAGCGCGCGTTCAAGGAAAGTTGAATAACGAAAGATTTGTAAGCAAAGCGCCTCAAAAAGTAGTAGACGAAGAAAAAGCCAAGGAAAAAGATTATCTGGAAAAGCAGGCAGCAGTGAAAGCGAGAATTCAGGAACTGAAAACTGTATAAGAACGTACTCAGAAGGCTTAGGAGAAGGAGTCTAATTGTTGGGGAATGGCCCTGAAGCAGCTAGGCTCCCCTCCTGCTTTTTTTGATTGGAGTGAATCAAAATTGTTTACATATGAAGAAGCGGTGGGATGGATTCATGCTCGGCTGAGACTGGGAATAAAGCCTGGACTGGAAAGAATGCATCATTTATTGAAGGAACTTGGAAACCCGCATGAAAATATAAAATCAGTCCATATAGGTGGAACGAACGGGAAAGGGTCGACGGTCACTTATTTACGTCATATCCTGCAGGAGGCAGGTTATTCGGTCGGCACATTCACCTCTCCTTATTTCGAACGTTTCAATGAGCGAATATCTGTGAATGGTAATCCCATTTCCGACAAAGATCTTATTTCGCTTGTTTCCCTCGTTAAACCGATTGCCGAAGGAATGAAAGATAGCGAGTGGGGGGAACCATCGGAATTCGAAATTATTACAGCAATGGGCATAGTCCATTTTGCGGAGACTGCCAAACCTGATCTCGTCCTTTTTGAAGTTGGGCTCGGAGGAAGACTGGATTCAACAAATGTAATCAATCCTCTTGTTTCGGTCGTCACAAGTATAGGGATGGATCATATGCAATTTTTAGGGAATTCGATCGAGGAAATTTCGTTTGAGAAAGCTGGAATCATCAAACCTGGTGTACCGGTAATATCAGGTGTATCACAACCTGAAGCAAGAAATGTAATCATAGAAACGGCAAAGGAGAGGGGAAGCCTTGTCTTTCAGGCAGGTGAGGATTTTCATACAAAGCGGGATCCGTTCTTAAATAACGGGGAAAGCTTTCAATACGAATCCTCCGGCCGTAGATCGACCTATGATATTGCCATGATGGGGGCACATCAAGTTCAAAATGCAGCCATTGCCTTAAAAACAGCAGAATTACTTCTGGCCCAAAATGAAATCACTTATACGGATGCAGATCTTACAGCAGGATTGCAAAAAGCATACTGGCCAGGCAGGATGGAACTCGTCTGTGAGAAGCCGGCAGTCATATTGGACGGTGCACATAATCCTGAAGGGATACAAGCATTGGTGACGACGATCAAGGAACGTTTTCCAACTGAGAAAGTGACGATTCTCTTTTCTGCATTGAAGGATAAAGAACTGAAACACATGATAGGTTTGCTTGAGGAAGCGGCATCGGTCATAAGTTTCACCTCCTTTTCCTTTCCCAGGGTGGCAGAGGCGGATGAATTATTCACATTATCCGATCACCCCATGAAAGAGAAGACAGAGGACTGGCAGCATTATATAGAAGAAAAGCTGGAATCGATGGGGGATGAGGAAGCCTTATTTATTACGGGATCTCTCTACTTTTTATCTGAAGTCAAACCTGTACTTATCCAAAAGTTAGAAAATTCCAGAAAAAACAAGTGACTTTATTCATTTACTCTGATAAAATATTCATAAACTTGTGACTATTTAACTATTTTGGTGGGAAGATAGCATATCATGCAAATTGAGGAGGATAGGGATGCAGCTTTCACTTAATAAGAAACTTTGGATACTTTTTGCATGGCTGGCCATCGTACCTGCCGGCTTGTATTATACATTTCGATTCTTTCCTCCTCAAAATGTCGATGGTAACGGCTGGGAACTGCTCACGCTTATCGTGTTTGCCACCTTCATCCCCCTCATGCCGATCGTCATCAATGGCTCCACCATCTTCTTCATTCAGTGGGTAACCCTTGTGGGATTTTTAAAATACGGTTTATTTATGGAAATCGTTCTGATGCAGTTTTCGATCATCCCTTTGCTGATCCGTCTTCGGATGGCTAAAACAGATTGGCACAGAGCGCCTTTGAATTCGCTCATGTTTTTTATTGTTTCTGTCTCAAGCGGTTTAATTTATTTTTTGCTTGGCGGAGAAACAGGTGCTCAAAGTATAGGGGGAATGCTGCCTGCGGCATTGGGTTACCAGGTTGTATCCATTATGATCAACCAATTTCTTTTGTTGGCATACCAGCGATATGTAGTCGTGAATGATATCCGGTTCTACAGCAAGGACTTCATATGGGACTTCATTGCAAATATGATCATGTTTCCCATGTCACTTTCACTTTATTTTCTCACTTTTCAAATTGGACCGTATGCATCGCTTCTGATTGGCATTCCATTCATCAGTTTGTCGATGATATTAAAAATGTATAATTCCTCTGAGAAAATTAATGAATACCTTCAAAAGGCCGGGGAAATAGGGCACCAGCTAACAGAAAGCCTCAAGGTAGTTGAAGTTCTCGATATCTTTCTTGAGAAGATCATCGAAACCCTTCCTGTGGAATATGCGTACATACTTGACTGTAAAGGCGATGAACTGGTCCTGTTAAGAAGGGTCGAAAGCGGTCAGAAGAATCTGCACAGATTCCCTGTACTTAAAAAAGGCAGGGGCATCAGCGGCATGGTATGGAATTCAGGCAAGTCGGTCATTTATGGTTCCCGTTCTGAATGGGGAGGATTGGCAGATGGCTATATGCCTGCCGGAGTGGAAAGCGTTTTATGCGTACCGATCGTGAGAAGCCAGAAAGTGAGGGGGATCCTCCTCTTGGCTTCTTCCAAAAAGCGTGCGTATGAGAAGTTTCAGCTGATGATCGTAGAGATTCTATGCTCCTATTTCGGTGTGGCCATCGAAAACGCCAGACACCATGAACAAACAAAGAAAAACAGTGAAAGATGTGCCTTAACCAATCTTTATAATTACCGTTACTTCGAAGACATGCTGTCACTAGAATTCAATGAACTTGAGAAGGGGAGCAGGACCTCGTTATCACTTATCATGCTCGACCTTGATCACTTCAAAGTCATCAATGATAACTACGGTCATCAGAGCGGAAATGAAATCCTGATAGAGCTTGCGGACCGTTTATGCAAGTTGATTGGACCCAGAGGTACCGTTGCAAGATATGGCGGAGAGGAGTTTGTCATCCTGCTGCCGGATACAGAAAGAGATGATGCGATAAGGCTTGCGGAACAGGTCAGACAGTCCATCGCAAACCGTCCATTTGTCCTGCATGATACACTTCAGGCATCAAACAGAAAATTAATGGTCAGGATTACCGCGAGTATCGGCGTCGCATCCGCTCCAAAAGATGCGGATGATACTATGGCTTTGATCCGTCATGCCGACAGGGCACTGTATACGGGTGCGAAGCAGGCGGGGCGGAATCGTGTGGCTGAATATGTGAAATAAGTGAAGACACCTTTTGGCTATGCCGGAAGGTGTCATTCTTTTTTTTGTAAAAGAAAGATAGTGACTTTGCACTATTTTTTGAAAGAGTAAGCAATCATTTTGTTTCAATTTTAATGGTTGTGTAATAAAATAGTAATAGTTGAAATTTGTAGAGTTGTAGCGAATTGTAAACCTATAGAAAGAGGGATGATTATGATCACGATCCTATTTGCCGCCGGAGCCTATCTCCTCTTGCTGCCGTTACTGAAATTCATTCCTATAAAGTTATCGGTTAAGCAGAAAGTGATCATTTCTTCCCTCGCATTTGGTATAACTATATTGTCCGTGATTGGCGGTAAGTTCCTGCCGCAGATTAGCGTGATCGCCCTATTGATTCTTTTGACAGGTCTCACCTTCTATTTTGTTGGGCAGAAATTTCAGAAGCGGACATCATCCTTGCAGTCCGATCCTCAACCAGAAAGTATGCCTTCCGCAGTCCGGCACCATAAGCCGATTAACTATAAAACTATTGATGAGAATCTAACGGATGACCAAGGTTCAGAACCAAACCAGAATGAAGGGTTAGAAGAAAGTTTCATTGCAGGCGAACAGGACGGAAATATTAAAGAACTGGGTTGGGAAGACATTCAGCCTGGACAGTATGTTGATGATGAGATATTAAACTTACTGGCCCCCGAAACGATAAGCGGGGAAGATGAGTTCAATGTAAGCGAAGACAGGATTCCGGAAATCTCAGCGGATACCGATTCGATTATTGAGCAGGAAGAGGAAGAAGAATATAATCGCTTGTTTTCAGGGATGGAAAGATAAAGTCACATTAAGGCAGGAGGTCCCTAAATGAAAAAGAGAGCCCATTCAAGTACCGTTTTTTTAGTTTTATGCACAGTGTATTTAGTCGGTTCCGCACATTTAGGGACCAAGTTGTATGACCGGATTTTCGAAACGGAAAGTGTTTCTGCCAATGCCTCGTTGATTGCCGGAATGGAGATTTCAAATGAAAGCAAAGATAACATAAAAAATAAACTGAATAAAGAGATTCAAGTCTGGAAAGAGAATCAAAATGTAAAGGCTGCCTATCTAGAGGTTGAAGAGCCTATTCCTTCAGACATATTCCAGTTTGATGTTAATGCAAGCGTTGACAAAGCTGTTAATGGCGAAGACTCTCCCCTGATTTTACATATAGACGATGAGCGGTTCCTTGAAGTAGTGTCTTTCCTCGGAATGGATAGGGACCTGATACAGATTGATAAGCTCAAAGAAGCCGTGATGGCAGAGGCCTCAATGCTTGAAGCAGATGTACAGATATTTGATCTCGAAGACTTTATGAAAAGCCCCGATGCCGTGAAGGTACTTGCTGAAAATGAGATAGCGGGCGTAGATGCGACTAAGGGGCTGGATGCGTTCCTATCTTCCTTTAAGGAAATCGTGATTGAACCCTTATCCACCTTTTCACTCCTGAAAGTGGTGGAGGACCAGAAGATCACCAGTATGACGAATGAAGAGTTGAGCGTCATATCAACAGGTTTATATGAAACCCTGCTTTACTCTGATCTCCAAGTCATTCAGCGCCACCAGGGAAGCTCGCTGCCTGAATATGCAGAACTTGGGTTCGAGGCAAGAGTGGATCAGGGACTTCAACAGGATTTCGTGTTCATTAATCCGACCAACCAGGCTAACAAGATCCGGATTGATCTGAACGGGGATACGTTGGTCTTCGTTTTAGAAGGTCCCCGGCAGCCGTACGAAGTGGAAATTTCATTACAGAACAAGCAGACCGTCGAACCCCGGGTTATCAAACAATACAGTCCTTATGTGAATCAGGGGCAGACGAATGTAAGAGCAGAAGGGAAAGATGGGGTCCAGACCGAAGTATGGAGGAAAATGGTCGATTCCGGCGGAAAAGTGTTGAAAGAAGAATTGATTTCAAGCGACTATTACCCGCCTGTTCACCGTGAAGAGCTCGTAAGTCTTGAAGAATATATGGTCAACAAAGAGAATGTTTTACGAGAAGGAGAAGAACCCGTCACTTCGACTGGGTCCGGTGATGATCAAGCAGAAGATTCTGACCGGAAAGAAACGGGTCATGCAGACAACCTGGAAGAAGATAAGGATGATCAACCGGATCTCCAACATGTGAGTCCAGGTTCTGAGTCTTCTTCGAGTGGGGAAATTCCGAATCCTGATATGAAGTAATAGTAAGATGGGGTGAAATATAATGGTCCAAGACCGGAAACGATTAGGGGATTTATTAGTGGAAGCAGGACTGCTGACAGAGGAAAAACTTCAGCAGGCTCTGGAGGAGAAAAGCAAAGATCAAAAACTCGGTGATGCCATTCTTCAAAAGGGATACATCACGGAGCAGCAATTGATTGAAGTGCTTGAATTTCAATTGGGGATCCCTCACGTAAGCTTATTCCGATATCCATTTGATCAAAAGCTGTTTCATCTGATACCTAAAGAGATGGCGAAACGGAACTTGATCATCCCGCTGAAAAAAGAAGGGGACAAGCTGTTTGTCGCGATGGCCGACCCAATGGATTTTTATGTGATAGAAGACTTACGATTGTCTACAGGTTTTTTCATCGAAACAGCAATTGCGACGAAAGATGATATCCTTCGCTCCATCAATAAATTCTATGATATGGATGAAAGTTTTGAAGAGTTGAAAGGGTTGGGGAACGAACCGCAGACTGAGCAGGATGAAACCTTACTAGATCAGGATTCGCCGATAGCACGGCTCGTGAATCAAATTCTCTCTAACGCTATGACCCAGAAGGCAAGCGACGTCCATATCGATCCTCAGGAAACGAGGGTGCTGATCCGATATCGGGTCGACGGCATCCTGCGTACGGAAAGAGCAATTCCGAAACACATGCAGAGCATGCTGACCGCCAGAATTAAAATCATGTCCCAGCTGGATATCACGGAGCACAGGATTCCCCAGGATGGACGAATCAAGACGAATATCGATTTCCGTCCCATCGATTTAAGGGTATCTACATTGCCGACTATATATGGGGAAAAGATGGTTCTCAGGATCCTTGACTTGAGTTCATCGCTTAATGACCTCACCCAGCTGGGTTTCAATACACTGAATATGAAACGATTTCAGTCCCTGATCGAACGGCCGACAGGCATTGTTCTGATCACCGGACCGACGGGTTCAGGAAAATCATCTACTTTATACGCAGCTTTGAACAAGCTTAATAGTGAAGAGGTCAATATCATTACCGTTGAAGATCCGGTCGAGTATCAGCTTGAGGGGATCAATCAGATCCAGGTGAATGCCAATGTCGGGCTGACATTTGCCAAGGGACTGCGTTCGATCCTGCGGCAGGATCCGAATATCATCATGGTCGGGGAAATCCGCGATAAAGAAACGGTGGAAGTGGCCATACGGGCTTCCTTAACCGGTCATTTGGTACTCAGTACAATCCATACCAATGACTCCCTGACGACAGTGACCCGTCTCATCGATATGGGGGTGGAGCCTTTTCTTGTGGCGACTTCCCTCAGCGGAATCGTGGCACAGAGATTGGTGCGGAAGGTGTGCCGCGACTGTTCTGTAGAGGAAAGTCCTACTAGGAGGGAAGCCGACATTTTCAAACGGAGAGGGCTGACAATCGAGAAGATCAATCGTGGAAAAGGCTGTGCCGCATGTAATATGACAGGGTATAAAGGCAGGCTGGCAATACACGAAGTGCTGGTCATCAATGAGGAAATGAAGAAGATCATCCTGAACAATGAATCGCTTTCAACATTAAGGGAAGCGGCTTACAGATCGAAAACGATCTTTCTGTTGGATGATGGTTTGTTGAAAGTGAAGCAGGGAATCACCACTACAGAGGAAATACTCCGGGTTGCAATCGAGTAAAGAAGGTGGGCACTATGAAAGAACGTATCAATCATTTATTAAGAGCAGCATTTGAATTAAAGGCTTCCGACATCCATCTTACAGTGGGATCTTCTCCTGTATTCCGCATTCACGGAGATTTGAAACGGTACGGACAGGATGCTCTTAAGCCGGGCGATACGGAACAAATGGCTCGTGCCGTCATTCCTGAGGAGTTATGGGATGAATTTAAAGAGCGGGGGGAACTCGACCTTTCCTACGCCATTTCAGGTGTCTCGAGATTCAGGGTGAATGCATACCATCAGCGTTCGTGCATATCCATCGCCCTTCGAGTCGTACCGACGAAAATCCCGACTCTTGAGGAACTGAATCTTCCAGGCGTGCTGACGAAAATAGCTGAAAAGCCACAAGGACTGGTACTTGTCACTGGCCCGACAGGAAGCGGGAAATCCACTACATTGGCATCCATGATCCAATACATGAATCAAACGATGAGGAAACATATCATCACATTGGAAGACCCGATTGAGTATTTGCACAAGCACGGATCTTCGATCATCGATCAGCGTGAAGTCGGATTTGACACGAAATCATTTGCATATGGGCTGCGCAGTGCATTGAGGCAGGATCCCGATGTCATCCTGGTAGGTGAGATGCGTGATCTGGAAACGATCCATACAGCGATTACGGCAGCTGAAACAGGTCATCTTGTACTTGGAACCCTCCATACTTCGAGCGCGGTGTCCACGATCGAACGGATCATCGATGTATTTCCTTCTGTACAACAGTCCCAAATCAGGGTGCAGCTCGCTTCCGTCCTTCAAGGAGTCATCGCCCAGAGGCTGCTTCCCACTGCTGATCGGCAGGGGAGAGTGGCTGCAACCGAAGTACTTCTGAATAGTTCTGCTGTCGCTAACTTGATCCGCTCTGAGAAGATCCATCAGATCCCGAGCATCATGCAGACTTCAAAGGCGCAGGGAATGGAGCTTCTCCAATCGACGGTCAAACGATTTGTTGACAGCGGAAAGATATCACATGAAGTGGCACAGCCTTATTTACAGGAGACCGTTTCTTTATGACGAGGTTCAAATATGAAGGCAGGGACAGGAGCGGCAGGAAGCGGGGGATCATTTCAGCCTCCTCAAAAAAAGAAGCCATGCTGAGACTGAAGAATCAGGGGATCCGGGTCATTTCTGCCGAAGAAGTTCCGGAAACATTTCTGACGAAAGATATTACATTTGGGAAACCTGTTAAGCTTCAGCAGATGGTCGTTTTCCTCCGGCAGTTTTCTACGCTTCTAAGAGCAGGTGTCACCGTCGTCGATGCGACGAGAATCCTCTCCGCTCAAACAAGCAGCAAAGCACTGTCGAAGGTTCTGGCTGACGTGGAAGTGGAATTGAAGGAAGGAAACCCTCTTTCCGATGCGTTTGCCAAGCATCGGAAAGTATTCGAACCGCTGTTCTTCAATATGCTGAAAGCGGGGGAAGCAACGGGTAGCCTGGATGAAACGCTGGAGCGCCTTGGCGATCATTATGAGAAACAGCACAATACCCGCCAAAAAGTCATCGCTGCATTGTCTTATCCGGCAGTGGTTGGCATCATTGCCATCGGTGTCGTCATATTTCTGCTGCTTGCAGTCGTTCCAACCTTTGTTGATATGTTTGCTGAAATGGGAGGCGAACTCCCGCTTATCACGAGGGCGGTGCTGGGGGCGAGCGGGTTCGTACAGAGCTATTGGTACATTCTATTGCTGCTGGTTATCTTAGCTGCTTTAGGTATCACCTTTATCAGGCGAAAGAGTGAAACGAAATATTACTTGGATTACGCGATTTTAAGGATACCGATCTTCGGCAGCCTGATTCAGAAAGCAGTACTGGCAAGAATGACAAGGACATTCAGTTCGTTGTTCTCAAGCTCGGTCCCCATCCTTCAGTCCATGCTGATCCTTGAAAAAGTAGTGGAAAATGAGGTGATAGCGAGAGTGATAAAGCAGTCGAGGGATTCACTGGAAAGCGGAAGCTCCCTTACCGAACCAATGAAAGAGCACTGGGCAATCCCGCCACTCGTTTCGCACATGATTTCAATCGGGGAAGAGACGGGATCGCTTGACGCCATGCTTTCAAAAGTAGCGGACTTCTATGAAAAAGAAGTGGAAAACACGACAGATCAGCTTAAATCACTGATCGAGCCTCTGATGATCGTCCTGCTTGCAGGATTAGTAGGGACGATTGTCACGGCTATCATGGTTCCGATGTTTGAAATGTTTAATAATGTTCAGAATTTCTAGCAATTCGGCTAAAATTTTACAAAATTCCACTATTTTTTTACTAGACGTGATGTATAATGGAAGTAGATTGATAGAGTACTAAAGTACTACATAAAACCATTTCGGGAGGAAAAAAGATGTTAAAAAAGTTTTTGAAAAATGATAGAGGTTTAACGCTTGTCGAGTTACTGGCTGTTATTGTGATTTTGGGGATTATTGCAGCGATTGCGGTGCCGAGTATTGGAAGTATTATTTCAAAAAGTAAAAACGATGCTAAGGTAGCAGAAGCTATTCAAATAATTAATGGTGCAAGATTAGCTAATGCATCAGACTCTACAGCCACTACTTGGACGCATACTAGTTTAACTGATTATATTTCAAAAGTAGAAGATGAAAATCTTGACTATGACGTGAAGCTAGTAGATGGCGAATACTATATTAAGAACCACGATGCTTCATCGGTTGAAGGGCTTACACCTGATGATGATGATGATTATCTTTCGGAAGAACAGCTTACTGACGCATCAAAATAATGGTTATTATAATCATCCTCTACGCACTCCTCCTGGGCTCCTTCTACAACGTAGTAGGCCTGAGGGTGCCGCTGAAGAAATCAATCGTTAAGCCAAGATCGAGCTGTCCGTACTGCCGTCATCAACTGACTGCGGTCGAGCTCATACCTGTGTTTTCATATCTCATCCAAAAGGGGAAATGCCGCCAGTGTAAAGGGCGCATTTCTCCTTTATATCCGTTTATGGAGGCATTGAATGCCGGGCTATTTGTACTAGCCTATCTGCAGCTTGGGATGCAGTGGGAGCTGCTGGCCGCTTGGACGCTGATATCGATGCTGGTCATCATTACGGTATCCGACCTTAAATATATGGTCATCCCTGATAAGGTCCTTCTCTTCTTCCTGGTTTTGATCATTCTGGAACGATTCTTCATCCCGCTATCGCCGTGGTGGGACAGTCTGGCAGGCGGAGCGCTCGGATTCGGACTGCTTCTGCTCATTGCAGTTATAAGCAGGGGCGGAATGGGGGGAGGGGACATTAAACTATATGGAGTCATCGGTCTTGCTGTCGGTGTTAAGCTGACGATCCTCTCCTTTATGATTGCCACGTTCCTTGGAGCTGTCATCGGACTGACGGCCTTGGCTTTCAAGCTAATTGAAAAAGGGAAGCCGATTCCATTCGGTCCATTCATTGCAGCCGGGACGATTTTAGCTTATCTGTACGGTGACGGGATAATTTCTCTCTATCTATCATCATTTTATTAAAGTAATGCAAAGAAAGGATCCGGTCCATGGGTTTTCTATCGTTTCTCTCTAGTTCTTCTAAAACAGCAAATATTGTATTTACAGACCATTGTATCCGATTTCTCGAGTTGAAACAGTCTTCTGCGATACTGGTGTCTTCAATGGATGAACGCTTGCTCCCTGATGGAGTGATTAAAGGCGGAAGGATCATCGATCGGGAAACACTTCTGTTTATTCTTGAAGAATGCATAGACGATTGGAAAATCAAGCGGAAATCTGTCCGTTTCGTCGTACCGGATCCCTTTGTCGTCCTAAGAAAAGTCTCAATCCCCACTGATATCAGGGCAGATGAGATGGAGGGCTATCTCTTCCTTGAAATAGGGTCAAGCATTCATTTACCCTTTGAGGATCCGGTATTCGATTATTCATTATTGGAAAGATCCGGTGAGAATCAGGAGATATTATTGGCTGCCTCACAGGAAGAAATAGTCGGGAGCTACAAAGAGCTGCTTGAAGAAGTGAAGTTGAAGCCTGCTGCTGCGGATATTGCTCCGCTTGCCTTGTATCGCTCCATTCTTCATGAAGGAAAAGTACTGCCAAATGAACATACCATGCTGCTTCATATGGATGAACAGCTATTGACCATCTCGATCTTTCACAAGCATGAGCCCATCTTCACACGGCCGATTGTCTTGGAGGCTGAAATGGCAGACAAGGCACCAGAGCCGGTATACCCGGTGACCATTCTTAGGGATGCGCTTAATGAAATCGAGAAAGTGATGAACTTTTACCGTTACTCCTTAAATAAAGGAGAGCAATCCGTCGAGAAAGCAGTTGTCAGCGGAGACCATCCCCGATTGAATGAACTTAAAGAACAATTGCAGGAGAGGGGTTCGATACCGGTTGAATTTCTGCAGTTGAAAAACGCCGTGACACTCAATGACGAAAAAGTGCCTGCGGGGTTCGCCATCGCTTTAGGTCTTGCATTAAAAGAGGTGCAGCATAGTGAAACTTATTGATATTAACCTATTGCCCCAAAAAGAAAAAAAAAGGACGGCCTTTACATACAGCGTCCTGGGTACTGCAGGAATTTTCATTTTTATTGTTCTGTTCATGATGCTTACCTGGCAGAATATGATCGCTGATACAAACAGGATAGATGTAAAGATTGAATCTGCAAAAAAAATCATCGAGGTGCAGCAGACGAAAGTACTTGGAGCCGAAACATCTGGCGGTACCGGTCAATTGAGTGATGCGGTACAGAAAATGATGACCTATCCGGTCAAAACAGTGCCGCTTTTGAACGAATTGATCTCTCTCTTACCTGAAAGAGGGTTTTTTAGGGAATTTGAGTACAGTGAGAGAGATATTATCAACCTGACCATTCAATTTGATTCGTCCAGGGAAGCTGCGTTCTATCTTGCTCATCTAAGAACGGTGGAATGGATCAAGGAAGCCGAAATCATTGAAATCACGACGCAAGAAATCGATGAAGATGAATCGAATGACATCCTGCCAAGATATTTGGCTTCATATTCACTTCACCTGGATTCCGGCAAACTCGATGCACTTCTTTCTGAAAAGGAGGAAGCCGAATGAAAATCGATTTTTCAAAAAAGCAATGGTCGATATTCATTAGTCTGTTTGCGGCAGGTTTAATCATGGCAGCGGTACTCAACTTCTTTCTCATCCAGCCAATGGAGGAAAGAATCAACTATAAGGAAGAAGAGTTGGCGATCCAGCTTAAATTACAAGAGGCGATCGAAACCAAAGTAAACAATATCAATGAAAATGACACGGCTGATTCCACAACCCTGCAAAAAAAAATACCAGTGGAGCCACTGACCGAGCGTCTGATACTGGACCTCGAAAAAGCAGAGCTGATTTCAGGAAGCACCATACAATCTATTAATTTCGAAAAAACGGATGGTCCCCTTGCAGCACAGGGAAATGAAGAGTCAGACGGGGTCCCCGTAAAGGAAACTCAATTACCACCTCTATTAAAAAGACTGCAAATGACGATGGTCGTAGAGTCACCGTCATATTTCGAAATGGAAGAATTCCTCGAAGAAATAGAAAGCCTTCAACGTATTGTCGAAATCAACAGGCTCTATTTTGAAGGTGAGGAGGAATTGAAGGAAAGTATTGAAGGGTACAGCGAAGATATGGTTACCTTTGAACTGACTGCATCTGCTTTCTTCATCCCGGAACTGGATGACCTTAAAAACGGAGTACCGGCGATTCAAAGCCCGTCACCTTCCTTGAAAAAGGATCCGTTTCCTCAATTTCCGAACGAATAGACAATCTTCTTCTCTATTAAAAAATTTGACGAAAACCTCTTGGGACAAGACGACAAAAGTCTTGTTCTTTTTTTTATGGGATGTGATAGCATGGAAAAAAATAGATGAAGGAGGGTGGCGATGGTGGACAAATCTAAGGGTGATAAAAAAATCTCCATCAAAATAAATGGAGAGAGTACGGATTTTGAAGAGGATTATCGTGTACACGATTGGAAGCTGGGCAAAGAGGAAACGGCAGCAGGTGAGGAAAAGCTTGAAGAGCAGGGCTTTGATTGGATCCTGCCTGATGAAACTGCACAGCCCCCAAAGGAATACAAGAAAATCAATTACGTGAGCGGCAAGCAAGTGAAGAAAAAGAAATCATTCAAAAATCCTTTCCATGATTCGGTTAATCTTATCATGTCCATTATCGGGGCGGTCGTTGTCGGTGCCGTACTTGGATTTGGAACACTGAAGGTAATTACGACCACGGATGGAGGAGCTGTACCTGCAGCTACCTTACAGGACACTACCGAGGCAGGCACGACAGGGGGAAGCGAAGCTGAATCTGCCGTCCAGCTGAAAGAATTTGCGACCTCCATTCTGCAGGGAGGTGTCTTTTCCTCACAAGAGTCATTGGCTGCCATGCAGGACACCCTGACCTCAAAAGGAATCGCCAGCGCCTCCATCGAAAAGGATGGACAATGGTTCCTGCTGCTTGGGGTGTCAGCGGATGTCGAAACGGCTAAACTTCTCGGAGAAGACATGAAGGGGGACGGAGTGGAAGTATACGCCAAAGACTTTCAACTTGGTGGAAAAGCAGTCAAGGCAACCAAAGATGAAAAATCTTTTCTTGAAAAAGCCAACGGACTCTATGCCATTCTTGCCGAAGAGAGCAGCAGTGGAGTGTTGAATGGAAAAGCGAATGATTCTGCTGCAGCAACCATTGAAACCGGATTAAATGAAATAGAGAACATCAAAGTGCAGCAAGAATCGATCGAGCGGATGAAAGAATCGGTAGTGAATGCAGCCAAGCAGACACTTGCGATGAAAACGTCAGAGGATGCAGCGAAAGTCCAAGGAGAACTCTTAGGATATCTTGAAC
>NZ_JABMCR010000329.1 GCF_013179555.1 Bacillus haikouensis | reverse complement strand
TACAGTGTAATTGACATACTCACCCTTCAATTCTGCAAAGGATTTAAACCCATCCACTGAAGATCCATCATTCGTGTATCCAATTTCAGGAATCTCAATATTATCAATGAACCAGCCAGCACCGTTAGAGCCCCAGTCAGTCAAGTACCTGAATGATACCAATACTTTTTGACCTGCATACTCGCTTAAATCAAAGGTTTCTTGCTGCCAGTCTTCATAGTGGCCTGTGAATCCAGGAACATTTTCCTTGATCTTAGGATATCCTTCTTCCACCACGTCAGAACGAGTATTTTCATTTTCTAACGAATTCCATGTTTCCCCGCCGTCTGTGGATACTTGAACCATACCGAAATCCCACTGTTCTTCAATATCGATGTAGTTATCAAAGTTTAAAGTAGCACTCTCGACGCTTGAAAGATCAGCTTCAAAGGTGATTGCAGCATCTAATTCATCACCCTGTCCTGCCCAAAGTACTTGATTATCACTGCCAAGCGGATCAGCTGCTGATTCCCATGGAGTCGGAAGGAAATCAATCCCATCAAATGAGATGGATCGGATTTTATCTTCAAAGTCAAGTTCTTTGAAGTCACCGCCCCATGCAGGGACACCTTCTTTTTCAACTTGCAAGGCTTTTTCATAATCAACGGTCATCCCGCGTGGGGTTTGATCTGAACCTACCGGAAGGTCCCTTAAATCGATCAACTCAAAATCATATTTCCCGCCGGTCCCGTCATCCAATGCCAGCGCTGTAATAAAGTTCTGATAGAGTTCTGTGAAGTTTTCTTTTTCACCATATTTCTCCAGCATGTTTTGAACACTTGCAATACCCTGGCTCTCACCGTCCGTTGCAAGCTCACGGATAAACTCCTGGCCATATTGCTCATACATGTAAGTGGTGAATAACTGCACCTGTCCATAGTCGGCTATCGTTTCAGGTCCTGTTTCTGCTCCGACATGCTCATCCCAATTCACAATTGAATTCTCAGGATGATCCAAGTAGAAGTTGATCGAACCTGAATCAAATCCATATCCTCCAAGATATTCAGAGAATGTCGACATTCCTTCATTCAACCAAGTTTCTTCCGATCCATCATTATCAGCATGGATTAAATGCTGAAGCTCGTGGATAGTTGTACCGTAGAAAGTTGATTCCAATCGTTCTCCCCAATTGTTTGTATCGATTGTAACGATATTACGATCAATATAATTTTCGAGTGTTTGCCAGAAGAAACCTGCTACGAAGAATGGATAATCCGGATTTGTATAGTTATCATCCTGGATGTTGTCAACTAGCATAATAATTTTGTCATCCCCGTCTTCATTCTGGTAATAACCTTCAGGAAGACCTACCATATCAGGCAGTGGAGAGTGAGATCCATCCAAAGAATCGGGAGTCCCAAAAAATGATGTCGCTTTTGGATAAATATTATTGTCAAATTCGGCAGTTAGCTTGTCCACCTGCTCTTGGTTCACCACATGAGCTTCCCTCGGATCCCCCTCAGGGAAACTTAAATCATCTGCAACCCATATTTCAACGTTATCGCCTACACTGCGGAGCGTAAATTCTTTAAATGCCAAATCCCTGTTTAAAAATAACTTCGTACCTCCATCATATGTAAAATGGCTATCTTCACTTTCCCCTGAACCGTTACCTTCTTCACCATCAAAATTAATCCCCTCAGCCTGCTTCTTCAAATCAGCTTCGGCCTTCTTCAGAAAATCTTGATCCTGGGACAGCCGGTTTAGAACACCGTCAATATCAACCCGGTCACCATAACGTTCCACATCCCACTTCGGAGTAGATGTTGCAGCTTCTGCTGTTGAAGGTGATGCAGCGGGTGCAAATAGACTCAATGCTAAAGCACCAGTTGAAAGAATCGATAAGAATTTTGTTTTCAATAGATGAATCCCCTTTCCCATATAAACATTTTAATAAGAACAAAATAATCTTAACATAAACAATTTTCTGAATAAATATATTGTTTTACGGATAACCTCATAATGACTGTGATGAAAAGGTTTATTCGACACTTAACAGGACTATTTAACCACTATTTCGACAATACTCCCCCCTCACAATCTCCTATTCTCAATAAAGAATTCACTATTCTAGTTCTTTTGTCCTGTTTAATAGACAAAAAAATAAAAAAAGCCATCAACTGACGGCTTTTTTATACATTTGAATCTATTTTATTCAACAATGTATCAATGCTTGCATGATCTTCAGGTGACTGATCCACATGCTTCCACACAACTTTCCCTTTTTCATCAAAAAGAAATGTTGCCCCCTGGATGTAGACATCCTGGGTTTTCATCGATTTCTGGACAAATTTCTTCTGCCCCTGTTCGTCAGGAAGGAAGTTCTTCACCTTCCCTGTTACAAACCCGAAGAGTGCTTTACTGAGCAGCTTCCATTTTGGCATTGTGACCGTACCCGCCTGTTTATAGCCTTCACGGGAAGGGTCGCCATATATCGAAAATGGAAACGGACCGAAAGCTTCAAGGAATTGAGAAACGAAGCTTCCTTTGGATGGTGCAATCACGACCAGTTGGATATCTCTTTTTTCAAATTCTTCAACGCGCTCACGCAACTGCATGAGGTAATTCCGACAAATTGGTCAGCCAAGATGGCGGACGAAGATGACGGCGGATTTCTTATCCTGAAGAAGACTTTGAATATTCACTTCTGCCTGCGCGCCGGGACGCTGGAGCATAAAGTCCATAGTATGACCTCCTCTTTCTTCTATCTATCATACCTAAAAAAGAGTGATTCATTCAAAACATTGAGCTTCCGAAACTCTCTATTTCACTTTTTCCATCCTGTTGATGTGCTTCAAGCCTTCCCGCATGCTTAAAGGGGCAAGATTCTCGCTGCCGATGAACCGTTTGACAGCTTCAGGGTTGGTTTTCGAGTATTCCCTGAGGGCCCATCCAATCGCTTTTTGGATGAAAAATTCTTTGGATTCATTGTGTTTGAGTATGTAGCGGAATAATCGATTTTCATCTGTCTTCTCCTTATATCTCAATTGATGAAGAATCGCCGTCCGATTCAGCCAGAAGTTATTTGCTTGTATCCACTTTTCGAGATAGTCATCCGCATGTTCTTTTTCATGAATCCTGCCTGCAAGATGAGGAGCGATATGATCGATCGTATCCCACCAAGATTCCGACAAAATTATTTCTTCCAAAAGAGGCAGATGCTCCCTGGAAAGATGCTTTACCTGCTTATCCATAAGGCTCAACGCAGCATATCGGCACTCACGCTGCGGCTCCTTCCATAGCGACCGGACAATGGCTGGCAGGTCTTCCAACGGCGGTTTGCCGTTTGCCTTCAAAAAATCCCTCAGCAGGGCCGTCCTTTCAGGTGTCTTGATGCCCAAAAACGCAAATTGGTTTCGCATATAGCGTTCCATCGCTTCACGGTTTTCCTCATTCCGATTCTCTTTCAATAACGAAACCAATCGATCCGCATACTCATGACTCATTCTTTCTTCTCCTCCTGTTCATCGCAGTCGAAACACAAATTTTTTCCGCTGTCCGTTTTTACCCCATTGAAGAAACCATCCAGGCAATAAAGCGCCTTTCCGCAACAATCGCAATACCCTACATGCTCTTTCATGATAGTCTCCTCCTGCTATAATTAGTAAATACCACCTGCACCGCTCCTGTATCCCATTCTCTCTTCCTATTTCTAGTCGTCTTGATTAAATTCCTTGTTACCCTGGTAAAAATAAGTTGTATGTTTGTGATAACACCGCGGAATATAGACTTCTTCATTCGATATACTTGTTCGTGATACCACATGTATGGCAGTATCTGATGAATCGAACGAAGCAGGAGGAAGTATACCATACCACCCCATACACCCCCTCATAACCAGTACTATCCTCACTAATCCCAAAAAAACAATCCCCTTAACCAGTAAAGTGTACCCTTTGTAAAGGACATTTTAAAAAAGCCTAAGCTACTTCTAAAAGATGATCTCTGTATTGAACAGGGGTCATCTTTTTTCGATTCCATTGATATCTATGGTGGTTATAGTAAGTAAT
>NZ_JABMCR010000328.1 GCF_013179555.1 Bacillus haikouensis | reverse complement strand
GATATGCTCAAAAAGCTCAATATCGAAACAACATTCATCAATGGACATCGAAAGACAACGGAATCCGTATTGGAAGTGGCGGAAATGATTTTAAAAGGGAAAGTGAACAGCTACCTCACGAACCGGCTGAATGATCATGGGGTAAAAGCGGTAGGTCTTTGCGGATACGACGCAGGTTTACTGAAAGCGGTACTGATCGACGAAGAGTCCCTCGGGCTGGTCGGGGAGATTGAAGAAGTTCAGAGCGGTTTACTAACCGATATGATTTCAGGAGGGCATCTCCCGGTCATCGCGCCTCTAGCTCTTACAAAAAAAGGAACGAAGGTGAACGTCAATGCCGATCTTGCCGCCGCCTCGATCGCAAAGGCTTTGGGAGCGGGAAAGCTTCTCTATGTAACAGACGTACCAGGCATTTTAGATGAAGGAGAACTTCTCCCGGAAGCGACTACAGATGAAATTAATCAATTGATCGATTCAGGGGTGATCAACGGAGGTATGATCCCGAAGGTTCAATCCGCGGTGTCTGTTTTGTCTCCAGGTATGAAAGAAGTGATGATTGTCGGAGGACAGCAATCCATTTTCCAAAGTGGGACGATTATCGGTACGAAAATAACTGAAAAAGGAGTGGTTGCAGCCTCATGAGTTATCTATTTCCTACGTATAATCGATTGGATATTGAACTGGTTTCGGGTAAAGGAGCAAAAGTGGAGGATTCCAACGGCCGAAAGTATCTTGATTTTATAGCCGGTATTGCCGTCTGTAATCTCGGACACTCTCCTCTCCCTGTCAAAAAGGCTGTTGAAGAACAACTGAATAAAGTATGGCATGTGTCCAACCTCTTTCAGATCTCCCAGCAAGAAGAAGCCGCGAAGTTCCTCGCAAGCGCGAGCGGATTGGATGCCATCTTCTTTTGCAACAGCGGTGCAGAAGCGAATGAAGCAGCTATTAAATTAGCAAAAAAACATACAGGCAAGACGAAGATTCTGACGTTCAAACAATCCTTTCACGGGCGAACCTTCGCGACGATGAGTGCGACAGGGCAGGAGAAGATCCACAGCGGATTCGGACCGCTTCTTCCGGCATTCGAGTACTTGCCGTATAACGATGCGGGGGCTGTCAGTGAAATTGAAGGTGATGATATTGCAGCAATCATGGTGGAAGTCATCCAAGGTGAAGGGGGCGTGAATCCAGGCAACGAAACCTTTTTGAAAGAAGTAGAGAAAAAGTGCGTGGAACTCGGCGCCCTTTTAATCATCGACGAAGTCCAAACGGGAATCGGCCGTACCGGAGCACCTTTTGCTTATCAGCATCACGAGTTGAATCCTGATATCGTCACTGCCGCAAAAGGGCTCGGAAGCGGATTTCCGGTAGGGGCGATGATCGGCAGAAAAGAGCTGGTATCCACCTTTTCACCGGGCACCCACGGCTCCACATTCGGAGGAAATCCTCTAGCGATGGCTGCAGTGAAGGCGACACTTGAGACCATTTTTGAAGAAGATTTTTTAATCGGGGTAAAAAATAAGTCTGGTACCTTTATTCAGTGCCTTAAGGAAAAGCTCGAGCCGTTATCCTTTGTTAAGGAGGTAAAAGGGGAAGGTTTTATGATCGGAATCGAATTGGAAGCAGAAGCGAAGGGATACATTGAGCTTCTGAGAAAAAACGGACTCCTGACCTTGCCGGCTGGTCCGAATGTCATTCGGCTGCTTCCGCCATTGACTGTGACCGAAGCTGAACTGGGTGAAGCATTGGGGATTTTGGAAGAGACCTTGCAAGCTCATGAGAAAGAAGCAGTACGATAAATTTTTTTAACTATGAATGTATAAAAATACTAAATATATAATAAAAATTCACAAGGAGGAGGGATTGGTTATGACCGGCTACTTAAGTTTGGAAAATGGCACAGTTTTCAAAGGAGAACTGGGCCATGGCAGCAAAGGTCCCATCGAAGGGGAAATTGTGTTTTTTACAGGTATGACGGGGTATCAGGAGGTTCTCACTGATCCTTCCTATAAGGATCAAATCGTCGTTTTCACCTATCCTCTGATCGGACAGTACGGAATGAATGAAAGTGACGGTGAAAGTGCAAATCCACATGTGAAAGGTGTGATCATGCTTCATTGTCCCGACGAATATTCTCACTATCAAGCGACATCTTCCCTTAAGGATTATCTTCACAAGTGGAAGATCCCTTATATGACGGGGGTGGATACCCGTCAGGTGGTCAAGACGATCAGAGATCTTGGAAACCAGAACGCATGTATCTGTCATTCACCGGTGATTCCTTCGTCCCGGAAACGAAAGGGACAGATTGCAAAAGTGGCCTCTTCAGAACTCACTCATTACGGATCTGGGAGCGTACATATTGCGCTGCTTGATTTCGGGGTGAAAAAATCGATCATCACTAATCTTATCAAGCTGGACTGCTCGGTCACCGTCGTCCCATACGACCGCATTGAATTGCTCCATACATTGAAGGCTGATGCACTCGTCATTTCGAATGGGCCGGGCGATCCGAAAGAAATGGCGGATCTGATGCCGCAGCTGAAAGAGCATATCCTTAAGCTGCCTACGCTAGGTATTTGCATGGGGCATCAATTGGTCGCACTAGCACTCGGAGGAGATACAAGAAAGCTCTTGTTCGGCCATCGCGGGGCGAATCATCCGGTCATTGACCATGGAACAGGCCAGGTTTACTTAACCTCTCAAAACCATAATTATGTGGTGAAGGATGAAAGTCTATATGGTACCAATCTCAAGCCGCGCTTTTTCAATGTGAATGACGGTTCTGTTGAAGGTCTGCAGCATGAGTCGAAACCGATTCTTTCCGTGCAATTTCACCCTGAGGCCCGGCCAGGTCCTGAAGATGCATCCTACATCTTTGAAGAATTCTATCAATCCATCAAACAGCCAGGGAGAGAGAAAATCTATGCCTAAAGACTCAAGTATACAGAAGATCCTGGTCATTGGATCAGGTCCGATCATCATAGGGCAGGCAGCTGAGTTTGACTATTCGGGGACGCAGGGCTGCCTTGTATTAAAAGAAGAAGGCTATGAGGCCGTCCTCGTGAATCATAACCCGGCAACCATCATGACCGATACGGATATCGCCGGAAAAGTCTATTGTGAACCGCTTACGGTTAAAACGGTGAAGTCCATCATTGAAAAAGAGCGCCCGGACGGATTGGTTGCGAACCTCGGCGGTCAAACAGCCCTCAATCTGGCAGTGGAACTCCATGAAAAAGGAATCCTGGAGAAATATGGAGTAAAGCTATTAGGAACCTCAGTGGATTCAATCCAGAAGGGGGAAGACCGTGAAAAATTCCGTACGCTCATGAATCAACTCGGACACCCAGTGGCAGAAAGTGAAATCGTTGAAAACGTGGAAGGGGCACTTTCATTCGCTGAAAGAATTTCACTCCCGATCATCGTCCGTCCCGCTTATACATTAGGAGGCAGAGGAGGGGGGATCGCAGCGACGGAAGAGGAGTACGTCAAGCTTGTCCAAACCGGTTTGAAAGCTAGTCCCATCAATCAGATTCTTGTGGAAAAAAGCATTGCCGGATTCAAGGAAATTGAGTATGAAGTGATGAGAGATTCGAAAGGAAACTGTATATCGGTATGCAATATGGAGAACTTCGATCCGGTCGGAGTCCACACCGGGGATTCCATTGTTGTGGCACCATCACAAACTCTCAGGGATCAGGAATTCCATATGCTCCGCACAGCGGCTTTTGACATCATCAATGCGCTCGAGGTAGTAGGAGGCTGCAATATACAGTTTGCTTTAGACCCTGACAGCAATCAATACTATGTCATTGAAGTAAATCCTCGAGTCAGCCGATCATCAGCCCTCGCATCGAAGGCGACAGGCTACCCGATTGCGAAGATCGCTGTTAAAATTGCTGTCGGTTATACATTGGATGAAATCATCAACCCATTGACAAGAACAACCTATGCAAGCTTTGAGCCTGCCCTTGATTATGTCGTCGTTAAATTTCCGCGCTGGCCATTCGATAAGTTCCCGGAAGGAAACCGCCGTCTCGGGACAAAAATGAAGGCGACGGGAGAAGTGATGGCAATCGATCG
>NZ_JABMCR010000327.1 GCF_013179555.1 Bacillus haikouensis | reverse complement strand
CGGAGTTACCTGGATCTCCAACAAAGGAGATTGGGAGATAAACTAGATTATACGGTCTATTGGGAAGATGGAATTCTTGATGCTGTTGTGTTGAAGCAAACCATTCAGCCTCTTATTGAAAATAGTCTTCAGCATGGATTTGAGAACGTCAGAACGCTTCGTAAAATTTATATAAGATGCTTTAAACTTGATGGATCCCTGGTGATCGACGTCATTGACAATGGTAAAGGGTTTCCTGACAGCAATATTCAGACTCACATACAGAATGGTTATGCGCTACAGAATATTAAAGACAGATTAGCGATGGCATTCGGGGATAAAGCTGATATTTCAATTGAAGATATGTACTCTCGGGGAGCATGGATCAGGATAAAGCATCCATTTATTACAGACATGAGTGAGATTCAAGAAGCGAAAAGCGAAGGTGATTCGAATGACTCTAAAAGTTCTGATCGTTGACGACGAACCCATCATCTGCCAGGGATTAATACAAACAGTCCCCTGGCGTGAGCTTGGTGCCGAAGTCGTCGGAGAAGCAAGCGATGGAGAAGAAGCAATCGAGTTGATGGAATCACATGAGGTCGACCTGGTTCTGTCCGATGTAAAAATGCCATTGATGGACGGACTTCAATTGGCAGAATATATCTCTATTCATCTTCCTGATGTCCGAATGGTTCTGATCAGCGGATATGATGAGTTTGAATATGCGAAACGGGCCATGAGGCTTGGGGTGAAGGATTATCTTCTTAAACCTGTGGATATTGATGAACTGATGAAACTTGTCTCCGTGACTCATGAGGAAACAATGAAAAAGAAGAAGAAAGATGCAGATGAAGTATTAAACCATATTCTGTCTTCAGCTGTATTAGGTCATAACCTTGAGTTAGATAAATTGAAGTTGATGAGTGATAGGGATGTTCAGTATCAATTACTGGGGAGTGAATTGAAAGATTACTTTGATGTAGTTGTTCCTTTGCCTGAAGACGAACAGCACCAGTTTAAAATAAGGTGGAAGAATCTGGTGGAGAAAGAGCTCAATCAAAATAAGGTGTCCAGTGTCTCTTTCTTTATCGATGAAAACAGGCTGATTGTATGCTGTGAAGGAAATGAAGATGTTCAATTGGACGCAGCAAAGTACACACAGATAGTCCAACATGTTGAAGAAAAGCTTGGCGCAGAATGTTTCTTATGTGCCTCCGGTTCCTTCAGCGATCCAGAAAAGGCAGGAGACCATTATAAAGCGTTGATTAACGGGATGAATGCCCATCCTCACATAAACCAAAAAATGTTTGAAGCTGATCGAGTATCAGAAAGGACCATGGATAAGGAGTTTCCAGAGCCTGTTTTGACCCTGGTGAAGCAATTGAAGGAAAGCGATGCGACCGGCATTCATAGGATCACCGAGAAGATTTTCAGGTTTGTCGAGGAGAACAAGTGGAGTCTTGAAGAAGTACTTTCATCCCTGTTGGAAGTGGAGGAAGAACTTTTTGCCGAATTAGATTCAGCCCGGCCGACCCGCTTGAACCCCGATCTCAACTTGACGATATACAACTCCTATCAAGGCCTCAGGAGCTTATTTGAAAAAAATCTGATGGACTATCACTCTATCAAGCAGAACGCAGCATGCAAAGGACCGAACTGGCTCATGAAGAAAGCGGTTACCTATATACAGGATCATTATTCAAGTGACCTTAAAGCTGCTGAGATTGCCAATGTAATAAATGTATCACCGAATTATTTCAGCCAACTGATCAAACAGGGCACAGGAAAGCATTTTAACGACTATTTACATGAAGTCAGGATCGGCAATGCGAAAATCCTGTTAAAAGAAACACCATACCGCGTGTTTGAAATAGCTGAAATCGTTGGCTACAAGGATTATAAATACTTTGTTCAAATCTTTAAGAAAACGACTGGATGCACTCCTACACACTTTCGGAAAATCATCGCACACACTGAAATTTCCGGAAGCAGTCTTTACTAACAGAACAGGAAGGATATGTGTTATGAAATTACAAACCGAATGGAAATTAAACTGGTTCGAACCCGGGAAGCATAACCCGCTTGAACTATCGGCTCCACATTTCATTGATCATTTTTGGATGACAGCAAGTGTACCAGGTGACGTTCATTCCACCTTGATTGCTAAAAATGTGATAGAGGATCCGTTCATTGGCCATAATGACCTGAAATGCAGCTGGGTGGAAGAAAAAGATTGGTGGTACAGAACGACCTTTACCTGGGGTGAAGAGTGTGATGAACAGGATTATATCGAACTTCTTTTCGGGGGGCTGGATACATATGCCGCCATTTTTCTCAACGGGATTGAGATAGGTGGATCAGCGAATATGCTGGTCGAACATGTTTTTGACGTAACGAGTGTAATAAAAAAAGGGAAAAACACGCTGGCTGTGAAATTCGATCCTCTTTCTATACATGTGGGACAAAAAGAGCGGGATTACTGGTGCAGCTACGGTAAGGAGAGAATCTGGACGCGGAAAGCTGCTATGAATTTCGGCTGGGATTGGGGGCCGAGACTGGTCACGACAGGCATCTGGAAAGATGTCCACTTGAAGAAACGTACAAAGGCAAAACTAAAGGACGTTTTTACCTGCACATCAGTAATCACAAACGGCCATGCCGTTGTTTCAGTAGAAGCGGATGTAGAGAGGAAATATGGAGTCCGGGAGCCGCTGTCATGTGAGGTGATCATGCGTTCCGGAGACGAAGAATTTTCTGCATCAGCCGCTGTTGCCGGCGGGACTGTTAAAACAGAAGTGGAAGTGCCGGATCCGAAATTATGGTGGACACATGATTTGGGTGAACCGCATCTATATGACCTTCAAGTCAGGTTGAAAGATCAGGAGAACAGGGTCCTGGATGAACAACGTCAGTCATTCGGCATCCGTGAAGTGAAGGTTGAGCAAAAGCATGAGAACGGTGAACATCTATTTTCTTTTAAGCTGAATGGTGTACGGATTTTTGCAAAAGGGGCAAACTGGATTCCGGTTCACAGCTTTATTGGTGCTGCAGAAGATGACCGCTATAAAAAACTGCTCAGGCTCGCGAAAGACTCCCATATGAACATGATGAGGGTATGGGGCGGCGGAATCTACGAGAAAGACGTCTTCTATGAAGAATGTGACCGGCAAGGCATGCTGGTGTGGCAGGATTTTATGTTTGCCAATGCTCTTTACCCGGACTATAACAAACATTTCATGGACAATGTGCGGGATGAGGTCGCCAAGGTGATCAAAAGACTGCGGAACCACGCATCCCTTGCCATCTGGTGCGGAAATAATGAGATTGATTGGATTTATGACAGAAAGAGTTCCGACGGCGAAATCACGACACCATTTTACGGAGAAAAAATCTATCATGAATTGATCCCGGGACTGCTGGAAGAACTGGACCCTTCACGCCTATACTGGCCGAGTTCTCCTTACGGCACCCATGGAGACAGTGATCATGATGCCGCTGAGGTCGGTGACCGGCATAATTGGGTCGTCTGGCACGGAAATGTGGAACCTCGAAAAATGGGAGATCCGGTGATTCAGAATATGACACTCGAAGGAGTGTCTTTCAAGAATTATAAACAGGATCTGACTCTGTTCTCCAGTGAATTCGGCATGCATGCCTCGTCCAACCGCTACACGTTGTCGAAGTACATCCCCGAAGGTGAATTTTATTGGAAAAGCGATGAAATGAGCTATCGGAATAAAGATCATTTTCACGAAAAAGGGATTCTCCTGATGGAAGGGTTCACCGGTGTTCCGAAGACGATTGAAGACTATATGATGTACTCCATGCTGACCCAGGCAGAAGGGTTGAAATATGGAATTGAACATTACAGACGCAGAAAACCGTTTACGAGCGGAGCGCTTATCTGGCAGCTGAATGACTGCTGGCCAGGAACCAGCTGGTCGATGATCGACTATGAACTCCTGCCTAAAGCTTCCTTTTATTATGCAAAAAAATTCTTTGATCCCGTGGCAGCTTCCTTAGATCATGATCCAGGCAAACCGCTTAAAGTCTGGGTGGTGAATGACCGCATGCAGGCATTAAAGGATACACTGAAGATCGAGGTCCTGACCTTTTCCGGTGAAAAGCTCT
>NZ_JABMCR010000326.1 GCF_013179555.1 Bacillus haikouensis | reverse complement strand
TACGACTTAACGTATATCCGCTATGCACAGGGGGAAGTGTATTTTCACAGTAAAGATTATGAAGCCGCGATTTTTAAGTGGGAAAGCATTTCAAATGAGATGGAGCCGTGGGCAAAGAAAAGTATTGCAGACTCCTATTATGCATTGGGCATGCTCTCTTCCGCAGAGGATGTCTACACGACGATTTCAACGGAAAGCACGGTGCTGACGATCGAAGTCTCGCTTCAGTTGTTTCATCTTTACATAGAGAGAAATAAGCTGAAGTCGGCTTACCGTATCATCGAGAAGGCTTTGAATATCGACCCCGATTATCCACTTGTTTCTCAGTTGGCGAAATCCTTCTATGAAGAACAGCAGGATTGGAAGAATGCTGTCGGACTGGCTGTGAGTGAATCGATCCGAACAGGGGATGAGGCTTGGTTCCGTGCGCTGTTGGATTATGCTGAAATGGGCTGTGCGTCAACCTTTACACCTAACTACTTTTACGATGTACTGATTACTGTTTATGAGACGAACCGACAGCTATTCAGGGAGCTTGTTCAGAGCTTATGGGAATCGTACAGGGAGATTCCTGCGACTCACATTGAATGGATGACCACGGTGAACACGATATTTGAATATGTGGAATCAGAGCCAGGTGAACGATGGGAGGAGGTTTCATCCCAGTTCCAACACGCGTATTTTCACTTCCTGGAGAAAGGGTATCTTGTGAAAGAAATTGAAGGCATCATGCCGGACCTCATGACGAACTGGCTGAAGATCAGTAAGCAGGAGCAGCCGCTGCTTGCTTCTGCGGCTGTGCTGGCATGGAATGACGTATTCTCCTATTCGATTGATCCAATGGTCGTCGAGGAAGCGGAGAGCCTGCTGCTGCAAGGTGATTATCCTTCATTTAAGATGGAAAAGACGATTCTCCTTTTTAATAAAATTATCGACTGGTCCGAAAGAAATGAAGCGCCAGTCTCTTATAAATCGAAATGGATCGCGGAACAGCTCCTCGACACAAGCCAGCAGTATCTTGTGGTTGCAGGCAGCGAATCCAGCGGCAAATCGTCCTTTGTACAATCAGTACTTGGCGAGAGTGTGGGAGATGCGGACCATTCGACCGTTGTATACAGATATCATCGCGATCAGGTAGAGGTGACGGAGATTCATGACCGCGGGGCAGAGAAAGTGGAAAGTATAGCAGATTTCGAAGAATTGATGGAGAGGGAAGCTTTTGTCGAGTACAAACTTCCTTCTGAATTCCTTCAGAAAAATGGAAGTGCTTTGATAGACGTTCAGGCAAACAACAGGGGAATTGAAGACCTTGTTTCTTTCTATCCTGCTGCTGACGGACTTCTTTATGTTTTGAATGCCGATTCTCCTTTTAATGCGGAAGACCGCCAGACGCTGAGAACCTTAACGGAGATCGGTCAGCCTGTAAATGTCCATTTTCTCCTGAACAAAATGGACAAGATCGACCATGCTGCCCGTTCAGAGGAAATCATCGAATCAGTTCGTGCAAAAGCGAGGGAATGGTTCCCTGATGCTGAAGTCCTTCCATATTCATCGCTGGAGGCAGTCCACCTGCAGCAGCGGGATGTTGAAGCCTTTTTGAAAGAGCAGTACTTACTGAATCCGGGAGTGCTGAAGGCAGAACGCCGGGTGAAGCTTTTCTACCTGGTGAGAAAAACGTTGAAGAGTTTATTCGCTCAGCGTAAGAACCAGGAACACGACTTGAAAGATACAATCGAGAAGAATAAAGATATTCTTATCCGCTTAAACGGATTCCAAAACTATTTGGGTGACATGCAAAACGACAAGACTAGTGAAATGAAAGAGTCGTTCCGTAATAAGAAAGAAGAAATGAAAAAAGAAATCTCCAAGAAAATCCCTGAAATATTGAGCGGCTGCTCAGAATTGATCACGGAAGATAGCGACTTCAGACAGATTCACGCCGAATTGAATGAAGCCATGAATGCCAGGATACAAACGTACATCCAGGAAGATCTTATGCCGCGTTTCGTGGCTTCTCTGGAGGATTGGCTGCAATCTTCCAAAATTGATCTCCAGGATGGTCAGGATTATTTAAATGAAATGAGCCAGACATTTAATGAACTGTTCGGCAAGGATCGTGTGGTCCTGGAGTGCGACTTTCAGGTAATTGATGACTGGAGAAGAGATATAAACAGGATGGGAACGAGAACCGTAATCGATAAGGAAAATATTCTTCTCCGATTTAAACCCGGTCAATTCCTGTTGAAGAGTGCGGGGAAACTTTTCGGCGGAATCCCTCAGAACAAGAACCTGCTTTATACTCAATACAAACGTTATTTGGAAAACGAGGATTATTCCGAAACGACCGAATCCGTTGTAAACAAGTTCTTTGTTCAATTCGACTTGTTTGAGAAATCATTGAATCAAGACGTCGAATCCTTCTTTGCAGAACCATTTAATCAGCTTGATCTCACCATTAAAGAAACGGAAGCAGAGGTTGCTGCAGAGGAAGAAACATTGAAAAAAATGAAGGAACATCCGGAACGGTATTTCGATCCGATTACGCTGTACGAAGTCGAGCTTCTGCAGGATGAATACATGATGAAGGCCGGCGCTAAGAGCACCAGGACTTCGTACTGACTGATAGCAAGATCAAAAAAGCTGATCCGAAAGGCGAATGCCTTGTTGGATCAGCTTTTTTGCTATTTTTATACCTTACGAACCACTCCTGGCAGCCATTCACTCAGGCTGACTTATTCATTAATAAATGTAACTGCTTCCTTGCACGGTGATAGCGAGTCTTCACCGTTGAAGGGTTGAGGTCAAGTTTCTGAGCGATTTCCTGATCGCTTAGTCCCTGGATCGCTTTTAATCGCAGGACTTCCTGCTGCGGTGCAGGGAGTAAGCAGATCCTTTGCTGAATATCTTTTTCCAGGAAAAGATAGTCTACTTCGGCTTCTACCATTCTTGTGGAGCTTGCGATAAATGCAGTGTCGCAAGCGTCCTGATCGTCCACAAGATCTTCCTTGCGCTTTGATTCCTTACGTATGAAATCAATGGCGGTCCGGTTGGCAATGGATGAAAGCCAGGACTGAATCTTTCTGAAATCGACCAGCGTATCCCACTTCCGGTAGGCTTTCAGGAATGTTTCCTGAACGATATCTTCTGAAAGATGAACGTCCTTCGTCAATTTATAGGCTATATGGTAAATCAATCTGTGAAATTGAAGATAAACATCTTCGAAAGCCGGAGATTGAATGTGTATCAGCTTTGTCTCCAATGAAATCACCTCGTTTCTTTCTTTTCAAATTATTCAAAGGCATTTTTAACAAAGGAAGGGGCATCTTCTTCGGTAAGTCCATTTACATCTACATGCGATTGCCCTTTGTATTTGATTCCGACAAGATAAGGGTTTTCGGGTCTGTCGTAGCTGAGGTTTTCCAAGGTTTCATTTAGCTTCTCTTTATCCTTTATTTCTAACCCTGTACCTTGTTCCCTCAGTTTAGGGAAGATGTCACCTGCATATTCTGCTTTCATCAATTCCCGGGTATGTTCTTTTTTATCAATCACGTAAATCCACTCAATGTCCTCGGCCGTCACCTTTATCTTCCCTAGATATCCTTTCTCGCGCAGCCAACCCTCAAACTCATCGAAGTTATTCCGAATACTGATGTTCGTCCGCTCGTTATTAGACAACAGAAGTTCTACGGAGAAAGTGCTCAACCTGTTTTGATCATCAAAGCTCTCATTGTAGATTTCCTGTTTTAAAATGCTGATTGCTTCTTTGATTTCTGCAGGATCGACAATGGTAACGGTCTTTCCAACGGTGAACTCCTGGTGAAGCGTCAACTTATCAATTTTCTCTTCGTCGACTTGGAAGATATCGTTAGTCGCTTCTTTGTATTCTTTGGTTCCGTATAAAGCTGAGTAATATTTCTCGAAGTCCCCTTGATTGACTTCGTAGCTTCGAACCAGGGTACTTCCATCTTCTAATTTATAATAGAAGAAGGCAGGCATTCTTTCATGGCTCGCGGATGATTCCCCTTTTGAAATGATGGCTTTGTGCAAATCGCGGACAGCTTTGATCGTTTCTTCTTTTTTCAGCATCGGATCGCGTTTGATCTCAGTCAATCCTTGTTCACT
>NZ_JABMCR010000325.1 GCF_013179555.1 Bacillus haikouensis | reverse complement strand
CCAATGGGAACGTTCCCGCACTCGTCGTTAGTTGAAGAATCAGGATGATGATGGCAACAAATCGTCCCGGATCTCCCAATATTGTCACAAGCATCTGAATCAAAGCCAAAAAGGTAAGACTTGTGAAGACAGCAGACAACAGGAATAACGGTACGCTCTCTACTTCAAGACCCAATCCTAACAGTAATATCCCCGAAGCAATTAATGACTGGATGATTCCAACGGCTGTCAGCACTGTAAATTTCCCAATGAACCAGTTCAGACCGCTTGATGGACGATCTGCTGGCTCTTTGAGTGGATACACAATTGAAATGAGCAGTGCTCCAACAAATAAACCAAGTGATAAGAAATACGGAGCAAAACCTGTTCCATAATTCGGTACGTGATTGATTTTCTCATTTTTCACATTTACCGGAGCAGCCATCATATCGTACGTGCCTTCATTCGGATTAACACTGTTTGCTTCCTTGGCAGCGCCTTTTAATTTCTCTTCATATTCAGTCGTACCATCTGACAGCTTCGCAGAACCCTCTGCCAGTTCACTGGAACCATCTGCAAGCTGTTTAGTTCCGTCTGATAGGCGGGTTGAACCATCGTACACCTTGTTAAGGCCCGTGCTTAAGTCACTTACTCCTGAAGCAACCTGCGTCGTTCCTTGATAGACTTCCCCCATCTTATCGTTCAACAGACCAACATTTTTCACTATTTCACCTTGACCTGCCTGAAGCTGGTTAGAGCCTTGATCAAGTCGGACTGAACCAGCCACCAACTGGTCCACCCCGCCTTGCAGTTTTTTCTGGCCTTCATTCAATTTTCCAATTCCGCCTGCAAGACTTCCTGCACCTTTCTGCAGCTCTGAAGCACCGGTTCCAAGAGACCCTGTACCCGCTTCGAGACCCGTTGCACCTTGTTTTATTTGATTGATGGCTGCCTGTAATTCAGCCTGTTTTCCCTCTGGAAGGCTTCCCATAAATGGAGCCAATTGTTTCTCCAACTCAGAAGCACCTGCCCCTATGGCTTCGGCCCCTGCTTTTGCACGATCCGCTCCCGACTGAAGTTCACCAATTTTTTCTGCAAGAGATTGAGAACCAGCATATAAATCGGCGGTATTGTCGATCGCACTGGTTAATCCTGCATCAACTTTTTCCAGGCCGGCCTTACTCTTATCAATACCGCCAGCAAGATCGTCTATCCCTGATTGAAGATCCTGAGTTCCTTTATACAATAGCTGAGTTTTATCCGTCATGACTCCAACACCGTCTGATAATTCATTCGAACCCTTGGCAAGTTCAGCAGCACCTGCCTGCGTTTTTGCTACACCGTCTGACATTTCAACATTTTTCTCAGCCAGCACCGCTAAGTTATCCTTCAGCTTGTTGGCCCCTTGCGATAAATCAAGGGCTCCATTGTTGATTTCGCCTGCTTTATCACTCGCTGTGAGGTATCCTTCCCCCATCTCCTGAATCTTTTCAAACATCGTTTCCGCATAGGTTTCAGAAACAGATTCAGAGAGACTTGCCTTGATTTCTTTCATCGCTGTATCACCGATTTGAGCGGACAGGAAGTTGAAGCTTTCATTCGGTACATATTTCAGGGAAAGCTTTTCAGGATGGTCATCCAAAAGAGTAGTACCGTTTTCAGAGAAATCCTCCGGAATTTCAACAAGCATATAATAATCCTGCTTCTCCAGATTCTTATAACCTTCTTCTTTATTTACAAAGTGAAAGTCAAATTGTTCGCTATCCTTCAGTTTCTCAACGAGATCTGACCCGATGTGAAGATCCTCCCCATCATAATTTGCTCCGCGGTCACTGTTAACAACCGCCACCGGTAAATCATCCAACTGTTCATACGGATCCCAGAATGCCCAAAGGAACATACCGCTGTATAAAACAGGGACAAATAAAACAGCGAGAATGGGAATTAGAAGTTTTTTGTTTCGGAAAATCGCTTTGAATTCTGAACTTGCAAATGACTTTTTCATATTTTCCTCCTTTTGATATCAACAACAACCTGAATAAGTGACCATAAACCTCATTTAGTCATATAACAATATAAAAAATTAATGACTATTTCATTCATTTAGTCAATTCAGTCTAAAATGAAAGGATTATCAATCAGTCCTTCGATAATCCATTAATTATATACAATTCGAATAGGTTGGCAATTTCATCTTTTTCAAGCGGACCATGCGAACGTTCCCAGTCGAAGACGAGTGATATATATAATTTCAGCATGACAAACGCAGTCATTTCAGGATTGCATGGTTTAATAGCCCCTGCATCAATCGCTTTTTCAATTCGTTGACTGACAAACTCGATGACGACTTTCTCCATTCGATCGATCACTTCTGAAACTGCCGGGGTTCCAATTTCCCTTGCCTCCTGATGAAGCTTGATCGTTAATTTATGCTCCTTCCTGAATTCGAGCATCCTGAATAATGCGCGGTGGACATTATCGGAAAAAGAATCTGCAGGTACAATGACTTCTTCTGCTTCCCTTTTCATTTCTGTTATCAATGAAGTGATGATTTCATCAAATAATTCTTCTTTATTTTTGAAAAAGGTATAAATCGTTCCTTTGCCGACGTTCGCAAGTTTCGCAACCTGATCCATAGTCGTCGCTTTATATCCGAATAAAGAAAATGATTTGGAAGCTGCCTCAACGATTTGCTGTTTCCGGTTTACCGACATTTCTTCACCTCTGTTCTGACTGAATGACCAAAATAAACATTTGGTCATTCGCACATTATTAAATCTACCACATACTTTTCGTATTTACAACAATTTTTAAATACATATAAAATAAGCCTTAGTGAATAAGCTATAGAGAGCCCACTGGCAGGAGGTGCCGCATGAATATTTACGTTGTGAAAAGCGGAGATACGCTTTGGTCCATTTCCCGGCAATTCAATGTTGAGATGTCCCAGATTTCCTATGGCAACCAATTAAAGAATGTGAACATACTTGTCATTGGACAAAGTCTCCTTATCCCAGAGAAAAATAAAGAATATATTGTACAGCCAGGAGACACTCTCAATGAAATCAGCCAAAAAGTCAACATTGGCATTCAGGAGCTGATTGACTTCAACCAGTTATCCAACCCTTCTCGGTTATATATCGGACAATTGCTTGTGCTCCCTTACTATCATCATATCGTAAAAAAAGGGGATACGCTTTATACGATTTCATACAACTATAAAGTGAGTTTACAAGACATACTGATTGCAAATGACATTTCAAACCCTTCCCTCATTTACCCGGATCAAAAAATTCGTATACCGAACACTAGGAAATCCACCGAAGTGAATTCTTATATTACTCAAACAGGAGCTTCTGGAGTAGCCGAGGTGGCCGGTTTAGGGATCTACTTTACTTACTTGTCGCCTTTTACGTATTCCATTAAAGAAGACGGTACGATTTCCAATTTAAATGATGCCGGATTGATCGCTGCAGCAGAAAGTAATGATGTCGCTCCATTGCTTGTACTTACAAACTATTCCGGATCCATGTTTGATTCTGATTTAGCAGCTTCCATATTAAGGAATGAAAGTCTGCAAGACACCTTGATTGCAAACTTGCTGAAAACGATGGAGACAAAAGGCTATATGGGGGTTAATTTTGATTTAGAATATGTATATCCGGAAGACCGCGATAATTATAATCAGTTCTTGAGGAAAGTGGTAAAGGACCTTAAACCTAAAGGGTATAAAGTTTCTACTGCTCTTGCACCAAAAATCAAAGAAAACCAAAAAGGGCTTTTATATGAAGCTCATGATTATAAAACCCACGGAGAAATCGTTGACTTTGTCGTTCTTATGACGTATGAATGGGGCTGGGCAGGAGGAAGGCCTTGGGCAATTGCACCGATCAACGAAGTAAAAAAAGTTCTGGATTATGCCGTAAGTGTTATTCCCCGTGATAAAATTCTTATGGGGGTGCCATTATATGGACGTGATTGGAAAGTACCTTGGGTAGATGGAACAATCGCCAAATCGGTTTCACCGGTTGAAGCCGTGGAGATGGCGGGAAAATATGGTGTTCGCATCCAGTATAACACCGAATATCAAGCACCGTTTTTCAACTATTGGGATGAAACCGGTCAGCAGCACGAAGTATGGTTTGAAGATTCACGCAGCATATTGG
>NZ_JABMCR010000324.1 GCF_013179555.1 Bacillus haikouensis | reverse complement strand
AACAAGCGCATTAGTACCGCCAATCAAAGATAATAAAGAATCTGTGGCATATGGCTCGCCTTTTCTTCCCATCGCAGAGACAACCACTACCACCTTATAGTCTTTTTCGATCGCTTCATTGATATGAGCAAGAGCCTTTAAACGATTTTCTTCATTTCGTACGGATGTTCCACCAAATTTTTGAACGATCACTTTCATGACTACACCTCATTGTCAATGTTCAAGAGGTAAGAGAGGAACGAAATGGTGTATCATAGGTAAGATTATTAGAATTATCCTCTTAATTACTTACTAATCCCAGCTTTACTAAACTTTCAGCAATCTGCACTGAATTCCATGCTGCGCCTTTTAATAAATTGTCGGAGACCACCCACATGTGGAATCCTTTGTCTTCATCTAAATCTTTTCGCACCCTGCCCACAAACACATCCGGTTTTCCTACTGCGTATGCCGGCATTGGATAAACTTGCTCTTCAGGAACATCTTCAAGAGTTATGCCAGGTGCATCTTTCAGCAGGATGTGCAGATCCTTAACTGAGACGGATTCCTTTTCTATTTCAATATATACACTTTCAGAGTGACCTGTTACAACAGGTAATCTAACACATGTTGCCGACACCTTTAAGGATGGCATATGCATTATTTTCTTTGTTTCATTGATCATTTTCATTTCTTCAAATGTGAACCCATTATCTTGGAACAAGTCAATTTGAGGAATGGCATTAAACGCAATTTGATAATGCTTTTTATCCCCTTTCACAGGCAATACAGCAGGCTCGAAAGACTCTCCTTTCAATATCGCCTGTGACTGTTCATGCATTTCATCAATCGCCGCAGCTCCAGCCCCTGAAACTGCCTGGTAAGTAGATACGATCACTTTCGATAAACCAAATTCTTTTCTGATAGGTTCAATGGCGGCTACCATCTGAATGGTTGAGCAGTTAGGGTTGGCAATTATTCCATTGTGAAGCTTGATATCCTCTTCATTTACTTCCGGCACGACCAATGGAACATCCGGATCCATACGATAAGCACTAGTATTATCCACCACAACGGCGCCGCGTTTGACAGCTTCGGGAGCAAGGAGTTTCGATACGCTTCCTCCTGCACTAAACAATGCAATATCCACTCCTTCAAAGCTTTCAGGCTTAGCCTCGTCAACTGTCCACTCTTTCCCTTTAAATGTCAGGGTTGAACCCGCTGAACGGGCGGATGACAATAAAGTCAGCTGTTTTATCGGAAAATCCCTTTTATCTAATGTATTAAGCATCTGTTGTCCTACAGCACCTGTAGCACCTACAACTGCTACATGAAAACCACTTGTATTCAAAACTCTTCTCTCCTTCCAACCATTTATGTTTTTTCATAGTAGTTTTAAAACAATTTAGTCATTTACTATAATAAAGGTTATTTTAACATAAACAATTATTTGACAATAGTGGTTTTTTCGATGAATTTGTTTAAACGCATGAAAAGAAGGCCATCTAACAAACAGATGATAGCCTTCAACACAATTAATCCAAGAACTTTTCTATAATTACCGGCTGCAGTTGTTTTCCTTCTATAGCTGCCTCGATCGTTTCCTGAATCAGGTTCATTCTCGCAACCATTGACTTTGGTTTATTCTGAGGCGCATCCTGCCCGAATGGAATAAAATATATGTCTTTCGTTGATATCAATCTCATGAGATTAAGTCCGTTTAGCCCTAATGCATCGTTTGTTGATATCCCCAATACAACCGGCCGATGATTCCGAAGAGTCGCTTTTGCAGCCATCAACACCGGTGAATCAGTCATTGCGTTAGCAAATTTACTCATTGAATTCCCGGTTAGGGGTGCGATTACCATGCAGTCCAAAGGGATCTTAGGTCCCAATGGTTCTGCTTTTACAATCGAATCAATCACCTTGTGACCCGTTACATTTTCTATTCGCTTAATCCAGTCTTCCCCTTTACCGAACCTTGTTTCTGTATTCATTACTGTAGAAGTCACGATTGGCATGACTTCAGCCCCGTTGTTAACCAGCCTTTCGATTTCAGGGAATACAGCGTCGTAGGTACAGTGTGATCCTGTTAATCCAAATCCGATTCGTTTTCCTTTTACACTCAAGATAAACTCTCCTTTCCAGAATCAAAATCTTCCTCAAGAAGCTGTGCCAATACATTGGCTAATATTTGACCGGCTGTTTTGGGAGCTACGATACCCGGCAACCCTGGTGCCAATAACGCTTTTATCCCTCTTTTTTCAGCAAAACGGAAGTCGGTTCCCCCCGGTTTTGATGCCAGATCAATAATCAGGGTATGCGGGGGCATTTTAGCAATTACATTCGCTTTGATTATGGAAGTAGGAATCGTATTAATGCAGATATCACAGCTCTCCACCTCTTTTGCCAGATGATCAAGATGGAATGCTCCCAGTCCCATTTCCGTGATTCTGGCAAGATGCTCGCTTTTACGTGCACCAACCTTCACTTTTGCTCCTAAATTACTGAATGTCCTGGCGACACTCATCCCAACTCTTCCCAACCCCAATACGACAATCGAAGAGCCGTGAATAGTGAAGTCCGTATGTTGAATAGCCATCATAATTGTTCCTTCCACCGTTGGAATGGAATTATAGATGGCGACATCATCTCTCTCAAATAATTGAACCAGTTTCCGATTTGTTGAATTGACTACATTATCCAAGTATTTATTACTTATTCCTGAATAGATCGTACAGTGCCCTGGCGTTTGCGATACGATGTCTTCAGTCAGACAAATTTTTTCATTAGAAAAGATCGTATCAATTTCTCCTTGTAGATTCGTGCCGGGTACAGGTAAAATGATGGCGTCCATAATGGAGAAGTCCACTTCTACTAACTTTTCCTTTGTTGCCCCTGTAAAGGCATGATCTAATTGTTCAAAACCAACAAGAGAAATCTTCGCATCAAGCTCAGTAAGCTTGCGAATAATCTCCAGTTGACGAGCATCTCCGCCTAGAACTGCGATCTGCATTCCGGTCAACATCACTGCTTTCACCTTCTTTTTACATAATCGCTATTCTAAATCCCTTTTCACTTCAACAGTGTATGTAACAGAAAGCTAATGGGTGAAAAGAAAAGCGGAGGGGCTTTGCTCAGAGGCGTGTGGCATAAGACGAACCGGACATGAAGGCGCTCTTTGCCTTCTTGGATGGCATGGCTTATGTCTCGAGCCTCTAAGCCCCGGAGCTGGACAATAAGAAAAGCATAAAAGAAAATTAGCCAAATAAAAAAAAAACGAGGCAGGACCCCGTTTTGAATTACCTTCAATGAAATTATTTAGTCATTGGAAACTTCCAATATGATCATATCCGTTCCAATCGTTCTGATCTGATGCCAAGGGACCTTGATTTCTCCTCCTTGTTTACGCATCCATTTACCAGTGGGGATTACAAGTGCATGTATCTGTCCGGATCTATCATTAAACTCTAAATCGGTTTGTCCCAGCACTCCCAGCCTTTCAGCTTTTCTGTAATCCACTATTTCTTTTCCACTCAACTCACTTAATCTCACTGAAATCAGTCCTCCTATTTGCCTTGTACTACAATATATGAATGTCCAATAGTTTTAGAAGGATTTCTTTCAGCTCATGCGAATAAAAGCAGGCAGTCGGCTGCTTTTATTCGTAAAGGTCATTTTTTGATATTATTTGGAAGATTTCCATCAGGGCTGATAAGTGAAACAGCGTAGTCATCTGTAAAAATGTCATTGGCGATTCGATTGACCTTTTCCATTGTGACTCCGTCGATCTCATCTACAATCTCATCCAGTGTCCGGTGACGTTTTAATAACAATTCATTTTTCCCATTACGGCTCATACGGCTGTTAGTACTTTCCAGGCTTAGCATCAGATTTCCTTTAAGCTGCTCTTTGCTGTTGGTCAACTCTTTGGAAGTAATACCTTCTGCTTTCAAATCTTGCAGCGTCTGATTGATTGTATCAAATAATTGATCCAATTGATTCGCACCTGTTCCTCCATAAATAGTAACCATTCCACTGTCTTGATAAGCTGAATGATAAGAGAATACGGAATATGCCAATCCTCTTTGCTCCCTTACTTCCTGAAAAAGACGGGATGACATGCTGCCGCCGACAATATTATTCAATACAATCAGGTTGTATATATCGTTG
>NZ_JABMCR010000323.1 GCF_013179555.1 Bacillus haikouensis | reverse complement strand
ACTTATGAGTCATCCCCTTTGATAATGAATAATAATTGGAGGTTACATAATGACACAAGGTGAAAAAATTACAAACCAAAACGGCCAGCTGAATGTGCCGAACAATCCAATCGTTCCATTTATCGAAGGTGACGGGACAGGTCCTGATATCTGGGCAGCTGCTCAGCGCGTTTTAGATGCGTCAGTTGAAAAAGCTTACAATGGTGAGCGTAAAATCGAATGGAAAGAAGTTTATGCAGGTGAAAAAGCATTCAACAAAACAGGTGAATGGCTGCCAAACGAAACTCTTGAAGCAATCCGTGAATATTTCATTGCGATTAAAGGGCCTCTTACAACTCCGGTAGGCGGAGGAATCCGTTCACTGAACGTGGCTCTGCGCCAGGAATTGGACTTATTCACTTGCCTGCGTCCTGTACGCTATTTTGAAGGTGTTCCTTCTCCTGTTAAGCGCCCTGAGGACACTGACATGGTCATCTTCCGTGAAAACACAGAAGATATCTATGCCGGTATCGAATATGCCAAGGGTTCAGATGAAGTGAAGAAATTAATCTCATTCCTTCAAGATGAAATGGGTGCAAACAAAATCCGTTTCCCTGAAACGTCAGGAATCGGAATTAAGCCTGTATCTGAAGAAGGTACATCCCGCTTAGTCCGTGCTGCAATTAACTATGCAATCGCAGAAGGCCGTAAATCTGTGACGCTTGTTCACAAAGGTAACATCATGAAGTTCACGGAAGGCGCATTCAAGAACTGGGGCTATGAGCTTGCAGAGAAAGAATTTGGAGATAAAGTATTCACTTGGGCTCAGTACGATAAAATCAAGGAAGCAGACGGCACAGATGCTGCGAATAAAGCGCAGTCTGAAGCTGAAGCTGCTGGAAAAATCATTGTAAAAGACTCAATCGCTGATATCTTCCTTCAACAAATCCTTACGCGTCCTGCTGAGTTTGATGTAGTAGCGACAATGAACCTGAACGGTGACTACATTTCTGATGCTCTTGCAGCACAAGTAGGCGGAATCGGTATTGCTCCAGGGGCGAACATCAACTATGAATCCGGTCATGCGATCTTTGAAGCAACTCACGGAACAGCTCCTAAGTATGCTGGAATGGATAAAGTGAATCCTTCATCAGTCATTCTTTCCGGGGTATTGATGCTTGAGCACCTTGGCTGGTCCGAGGCAGCAAACATGATCACGAAATCAATGGAAAAAACAATCGCTTCAAAAGTTGTAACATATGACTTTGCCCGTCTGATGGATGGAGCAACTGAAGTGAAATGTTCTGAATTTGGTACTGCATTAATCGAAAACATGGAGTAAACCATAACAATATGTCATGAGCAGAAGCATTCCTGAGGGAGTGCTTCTGTCTTATATATTATTAGAACAGGGGGAACTATGATGACTATTAAACGCAGAAAAGTTTCAGTAATCGGCGGAGGATTCACAGGTGCGACGACTGCACTTATGCTGGCTCAAAAAGAACTTGGGGATGTAGTGCTCGTTGATATTCCGCAAATGGAAGATCCGACCAAGGGGAAAGCATTGGATATGCTTGAAGCAAGTCCTGTCCAAGGATTTGATGCAAATATCACCGGTACTTCAAACTATGAAGACACGAAGGATTCTGATATTGTCGTCATTACGGCTGGAATAGCACGTAAGCCTGGAATGAGCCGTGATGACCTGGTACAGACCAATCAAAAAGTCATGAAGTCTGTAACAGAGCAAATCGTCAAGTACTCTCCAGACTGCTATATCATTGTACTGACAAATCCGGTTGATGCCATGTCCTATACAGTATTCAAAGCTTCCGGATTTCCTAAAGAACGCGTGATTGGTCAATCAGGTGTCCTTGATACTGCCCGTTTCCGTACATTCGTTGCTCAAGAGCTGAACTTGTCAGTCAAAGATGTGACTGGTTTCGTTCTTGGCGGTCACGGCGATGATATGGTTCCATTGATCCGCTATTCCTATGCGGGAGGGATTCCTTTGGAAACATTGATCCCTAAAGACCGCCTGGATGCAATCGTTGAACGTACACGTAAAGGCGGAGGGGAAATCGTCGGTCTATTAGGCAATGGATCTGCATATTATGCCCCTGCAGCTTCACTGGTTCAAATGGTGGAAGCGATCCTAAAAGATCAACGCCGCGTTATTCCTGCCATCGCTTACCTTGAAGGAGAGTATGGTTTCGAAGGGATCTACCTTGGAGTACCAACCATCCTCGGCGGCAATGGACTGGAAAAAATAATCGAACTCGAACTGACAGAAGAAGAACAGTCTGCCTTGGCAAAATCTGCTGAATCTGTTAAGAACGTAATGTCATCGTTGGCGTAAGTCAATAAAAATGGCCAGTTCCACTTAGTATAGTTGGAGCTGGTTTTTTTGTATGAAATTAACAGGAAGATTTTTAAAATACTTATTATTGGCCGATTCTGGCCGTTTATTGGAGTGCAAGACGCAGACTCCTATTGGAAAAGCTGCAGGGCAATGCCGAAGGGGGCTCACGGGTCACCCGCGGACAGTCAAGTTTGCACGGAAATAAACAGCGGTGTTAAGAAGCGAATAAAGATTATTACAAGACCCGTGTAAAATCCCTTTGAATGGAAAGCCTATAAATGATATTATAGTAATATACAGATAATAAAGATTATTTTTATTATTTTAAAATGTATGCGTTTACATATGGAGGTGCTTCTATTGCTGCTAGGTAAAAAAAGAAAGCTTGGAAGAAAAATTGAGGAAATGACGATTGGAGAAAAATTGACGTTAACAGAAAAAATTGAAGATAATGACCTGCTGCTGTATCTGGGTTTAACGAATGATGCCAACCCTTTATACATTCAGCATGACTATGCGTCACAGACACCTTTTAAGAAACCGATTGTTCCGTCCATCATGCTGACAGGAATTATTACATCTGCAGTTTCTAAATACTTACCGGGACCCGGCTCCCATATCATCGAACAGAACATTGATTTTCCTAAGCCCGTTTATCACTATGCAACGATCCAGTTTCTCTTTGAAGTCACTGAAGTCGAGCCATCATCCCACACTGTGACCATCAGAGTGACAGCCGTGAATGAAGAGGACGAGCGGGTGATTAACGGAAACATCAAAGTATGTCCGCCTCACAAACTTGAAAAGATGAACAGCCACGCTTTGGAGAACTTCTGATAACGGGCGGTATTGAAGCTATAAACCCTTTAGGGAATTTATAGCTTTTTTTATTTTGCGCATACTAATCGGTACTTTAAGGTATGGTCAAGATATATAATTGTATTATAATGAAACTATAATTACATAATTTCGTTGGATGATGGGGTTAATTTCTTTCGCATGGAGGCACTATTAATGAGTAAAAAAATCCTGGTAGTAGAAGATGAACAATCGATCGCAACTTTATTAAAGTACAACTTGGAACAATCCGGTTACTCGGTCATCACCGCTCATGACGGTGAAGAGGGAAGGGACATGGCTGTCGATCAGCGCCCGGACTTGATGATTCTTGATCTTATGCTTCCTAAAATGGATGGAATCGAAGTATGTAAAGAACTAAGGCAGCAGAAAGTGAATCTGCCCATTCTCATGCTTACAGCGAAGGATGATGAATTCGATAAAGTCCTTGGCTTGGAGCTGGGAGCCGATGATTATATGACCAAACCATTCAGTCCCAGGGAAGTTGTGGCGAGGGTGAAAGCGATCCTTCGTCGCAGTCTATCGAATCAGGAGGCATCTGAAGCAGCGGAAGAAGAGACTGAGTATAAAGAAGTCGGAGAATTGAAAGTGTATCCTGAGCAATACGAAGCATATTTTCAAGGTCAATTGTTAGAGCTTACTCCAAAGGAATTCGAACTTCTTCTTTATTTGACAAACAATAAAGGCAGGGTGTTGACAAGGGATCAGCTTCTAAGTGCGGTTTGGAATTACGATTTCGCCGGTGACACGAGAATTGTCGATGTTCACATCAGCCACGTGCGGGAAAAAATTGAATCCAATACAAAGAAACCTGTATATATTAAAACGATCCGAGGACTAGGTTATAAACTGGAGGAGCCAAAAGTTCGATGACGAAGTTCAGAACCAAGCTCCTATTTGCCCTTATTACATTAATCATCATTGTATTGATCGGTCTTGGTCTCGTATTAGGGCAGATATTCAAGAA
>NZ_JABMCR010000322.1 GCF_013179555.1 Bacillus haikouensis | reverse complement strand
GCATGACCCATGTCCGCTTTAACCAAACCAATAATGGCATCCCTGTGGAAGGATCGGAAATCATCGTTCACTACAATAAAAACAATGAAATTACCACTGTGAATGGATCCTACCTTCCCACAATAGAGAAAACAGATAGTAACACAACCCCTGAACTATCAAGCAGTAAAGCAGTTGAAAAAGCCAAATCAGCCGTAAATGCTCCTTCAGGCTTAACCTATGACCCAACTTCAGAGCTGGTGATCTATCCTTTTGAAGGGGAAAATCATCTCACTTATAAAGTAAATGTCAACTTCCTTGGTGACGCACCCGGCAACTGGTTTGTTTTCATAGACGCTAAATCGGGTGATGTCGTGGACCAATACAATGCCATCATGCATGCGGATGAAATCAAAACTCAGACCGGTACAGGAATCGGGGTACTGGGGGATCACCGCCTGCTGCATATTTCCCGAACAAAAGAACCGAAAGAAGGGACCATGTTCCAACTCGCTGACTACAGCCATGAAGGCTTGGATGGCATATTTACGTACGATTATTCAAATAACCGAATTGAAATGTTCAAAAATAATGATGCCTCTTTTAACGATGATTTTGACAGACCGGCTGTAGATGCCCACTATAACTCTGAAAAAGTGTATGAATATTATCTGAATGAACACGGCCGTAATTCTCTCGATGATGAAGGCATGCCTATCCAATCGGTTGTTCATTATGGCGATAACTATAATAATGCATTCTGGAACGGCACATATATGGTGTATGGTGACGGAGATGGTGAATACATGGTCCCTCTTTCAGCAGGACTAGATGTAGCCGCTCATGAAATGGCACACGGCGTGACTTCCAACTCTGCCAATCTTCAATATAGAAATCAGTCAGGTGCCTTAAATGAAGCCTTCTCCGATATTTTCGGTGCATTGATCGATGATGAAAACTGGGAGATGGGTGAGGATATCATGGCTCCAGCTGCCAAGGAAAGCGGAAGAGAATCACTCAGAAGCTTGAGTGATCCAAGTAAATATCCTGTAAAGGCGGATTACGTGCCTTATGGGAATGGTGACGGTATGTACCCATCCCATATGGATGAATTCTATGATCTTCCGCTTAACCTTGATAACGGCGGAGTTCACATCAATTCTTCCATCATCAATCACGCCGCTTACTTAACGGCTCAGGAAATCGGTCGTGAGAAACTGGGCAAGATCTATTACCGCGCCCTGACCACTTACCTGACCAGCACATCTGATTTCAGTGCGGCACGCGAAGCAATCATACAATCAGCTGTGGACCTTTACGGCGCAGGCAGTACAGAAGCTGCAGGGGCAGCCGGCGGCTTGGATGCGGTTGGGATTACAGAGTAATTTTTGACTGATTAACATAGTGGAAAAGTTATCAAAGAGGGCATTCTTGTCCTCTTTTTTTATAGAGGCTTTTTAGTAGATAGGTTTGATTTTACCCGACATTTACAATGTTTCGCTGAGCATTTTCATACCACTATACCACCTCAATAATTTTCAGATCCTTCGTGATTCACAATCTGGCATCAACTGATCCCTCCCCTTATTTTCATATGTATAACCCATAACATAAAAAAAGAAGCCTTCCCTTAAAAAGTCTTCTTCTCACAGCCTATTAAAATTGGATGGAATCTGTTTCTGCCGATTGAACCGTAAGCAGGCTTGAGTGAACTTTCTGAGCAGCAGGTTCTTCCTCCTCCTTTTTCCTTTCGATCACCAGAGATACAGCAGGCTTATCTGCAAAGTAATTCATCGTGGCAGCTGCTCTTTCCATCTGGGTTCTAAGAATTTTGACAGAACAAGAAACTTCAAGCATAGAGCCGTTTTTAAAGTGAACGAATGTTTTTCCTTTGGTGTGGGAGAAGTTCTCGATATGGGAGCAGAATAACCAGATGCAACTATAATGTTGAGGAGACATGGTGGGATAAGCAACTATGTGAGGTCCTTCACTGATCATCACAGGTGTTTTTTTATGGTATGAGAGCACATGCCGAACAGCTTTCACCCTCCCTTCATAGGAAGCTCCCCCTTTTATGCACGCTTCGTCAATGAGATCCTTAATAGATTTCTCACTATAGATCGTCTCTCCTGACCGATTCAGGATAATCGATCGATACTTCTCATGATAAGCCGGGTACACCGCCATTGTCCTTGATGTAATCAGGTTTATTCTTCCTTTCACTGCTAACACCATCCTTTGAACTTAGATAGAAACTTATTTTATCTGAAAAATTAGAAAAATAAGAAACTTCACATCTATTATAACGTACTGGATTATTTTTTCCAGTTATTTCTACATATTTTTACAATTTATTGTAATTTTCTTCGTCACTTCACTGAAATTCCAAGTATTTTACTTGTTTCATCCGGCAAACCACACGTTCTTTCAGGATAAACAAGAATGAATAAGCCAAAATCGTAAATAAACAGACTCTTTTCCTTTTTGTTGAATTAACGGCAGCCTAGTACGGTAAAGCTACCCGGGAATAACCGAAAGGCGCGCCAATCAAAAGGATAATAGATTTGGAGTCTTTTCAAGACATTCGAAATCAATATGAACCGATGATTTTCAATATCATTCATTCTCTTCACATTTATAAAGATCAACAAGAATATTTCCAGACCGGACTGATTGCCCTCTGGGAAGCATCCAGGAATTTTGATTCGGATAAAGGGGTTTTTGCAGCGTATGCGTATTCTTTTATCAAAGGGAGGATATTATCCGAAATGAATAGCAATAACAAACACCTGAATCGGCAGACATATCCTAAAGAAGAATTTTGGGAGATGGTGGAGGATGAGTTGTCAGAGGTTCCTTTTTTAAGAAATAACCTGCTGGCATACTGTGAGCATCTGACATTAAACCAGTCTAAGTGGGTCATGTACACCTTTCATGACATGATGACAGTCAGTGAAATTGCGGAGCGCGAGAAAGTGTCCATAGGCGCTGTAAAGAAGTGGAGAAAAGGAGCAAGGGAGAAGTTAGGGCGGGAGAGAAATTAATAGAGAAAAAACAAAAAATGAACAACCTTCAATCAAGGATTTATTCAATGTCAAAACTCTAACACAATAAGATCCCTTACAACAACGAGTAAGGGATCTTATTGTGCTGATCGCTCTGTTAAATTCCTGAAAGTCCCCGCTTTTAATAGAGCAAACGGCGCTGATTATCACAACAATGGGTGATAGTGGGAATTTATTTATAAATTGATTTTACAGCAATTATTATTTATACTTTCCTTTTCCCAGCAGACGAGAGAGTGGTTTATAAAGATACACAATCATTCCTCCTGCAAATACTGCCAGACTGATTAAACTTAACGTAAGCAGGCTTGAAGGTCCCTCTTCGCCGCTCCCTTCATCCAATGAGGCTACTTCTTTTTCGTCCGTATGTTTAACTTCTGGTACTTCGCTTGTTTCTTTCTTCTCTTCCATTTCTATCTTTAAGTCCTTTGAGTTGTCTTCCTTCTCCTCTTTCAAAGAAACCTCTTCAGTACCTTTTTCCTCATTTTCTTCCATTTCTCCGATCACCGCTTCTTCTGTTTCATCTGAAGCTGGTTCATCATCAAATATTTTCTCTTTTTCGGTTTCCCAGCTAGAATTTTCATATACAGGAGATGTATTCTTTACTGTCTGGCTCTCTTTTTTTATGGGAGAAGTATCAGGCAGTTCGCTGCCATCAGGAGAAGGACCGGACTCCTTATCCCGGCTTGGAACTGTCTCTTCATCTTGCCTTGATGAATCATTATCCCGTTCAGGCTCAGATACCTCTTCCTGTTCCGGTTCCGGTTCCGGGTCAGGTTCTGGTTCCTCTATTGGCTCCTTTTTCCCTTGTGTATAAACAGTAAGGATATCTTTGGTGTTTTCTGATTCGGACAGGTAGACCGTAAATTTCTGTCCGCTATATTCGACCGGGTTGTGATATTGACCTGAAATATAAAACCTTTCATCTATGTAATAACCTGAAATTTGACCATTACAATGATTAGTGGAACCAGCTTTATTATAGAAAGTATTAGACGTTGTGATGGTCATTTCACAAACACCAGTTGACCCCTCGGCGAATGTTGGAACAGGTAAAATCACAATTAATACTAGAATAGCAGCTAACATCCTCAATATTATTCACCCCCGCGTAAATTTTCTCTAATCGT
>NZ_JABMCR010000321.1 GCF_013179555.1 Bacillus haikouensis | reverse complement strand
AGAAATCGACGCAATCGGCGCCGGTGACCAGGGTCTGATGTTTGGATTTGCCTGCAATGAAACGAAAGAACTTATGCCTCTTCCGATTTCACTGGCGCACAAGCTTTCACGCCAGCTGACTGAAGTTCGTAAAGAAGAAGTTCTCCCTTATCTTCGTCCGGACGGTAAAACTCAGGTGACGGTTGAATATGATGAAAATGATAAGCCTGTTCGCATCGATACTATTGTCATCTCAACTCAACATCATCCAGAAGTCTCACTGGAGCAAATACAGCGTAATCTGAAAGAATACGTCATCGACCCGGTTGTTCCAAAGGAACTGATCGATGATAAGACAAAATACTTCATCAACCCTACTGGCCGTTTTGTTATCGGCGGACCCCAAGGTGATGCAGGTCTAACAGGCCGTAAGATCATCGTTGACACATACGGTGGTTATGCACGTCACGGTGGTGGTGCATTCTCCGGTAAGGATGCGACGAAAGTTGACCGTTCAGCAGCTTATGCAGCCCGTTATGTAGCGAAAAACATCGTAGCAGCCGGACTTGCTGAAAAATGTGAAGTTCAATTGGCGTATGCGATCGGTGTTGCACAACCGGTATCTATTTCAGTTGATACATTTGGAACCGGTAAAGTTTCTGAAGAAGTATTGGTTGATGTTGTAAGCAGCAACTTTGACCTGCGCCCTGCAGGAATCATCAAAATGCTGGACCTTCGCCGTCCGATTTACAAGCAGACTGCTGCTTACGGACACTTTGGCCGCAACGATCTTGATCTTCCTTGGGAGCGTACAAACAAAGCTGAAGTATTGAAGGCTGAGGCTTTAAAGTAATAACAGGTATGAGAAAAACCAACACTTGATAGGGGTGTTGGTTTTTTTGATGGAGCGAAGTTTGTGGGGGATAGCATGTGGGGAGTGCGGCAATGGTTCTTCAATGCCAGAGAAGAGCGGTGCAGATTCTGTTGAAAAACGAAGAATGGCGGATATATTGAAATTTGGCAGATATAATCAAGAAATGGACGATATAAAATTTCTCTGGCTGAAAAAAATGAAAGATCTTTTTGCCGCATATCGAGCCTGGCACAAAAAGCAGGATACGAGCCAGGCACAAAAAAGAGGAAGTGGGCCTGGCTCAAAAAACCGGATAATCAAGCAAGTACAAGTAACCCGTAATTTAACACGAGTAATCAGAGGGACGTTTGGGTATCACAAGTATAAGACTTAAAAAGGTTTGATGCTTTTATAATATTGTCCCTTCTCGGCGTATTCCCTAGAGATTCGCTTCATCTCACTGATGTCATGATCGTTCAACTCCCGCACAACTTTCGCCGGACGTCCAAAGGCAAGAGTATTTGGCGGGATGACTTTTCCTTGAGGAACCAGGCTTCCGGCTCCTATAAAGGCACCTTCTCCGATTTCGGCATTATCGAGAATGATGGATCCCATCCCGATCAGGGCTTTTTTTCTGATTTTACAGCTATGTAGAATGACTCCGTGGCCGACTGTCACTTCGTCTTCAAGTATCAGGGGGTTATTGGGACTTTGGTGAAGAATGGAGTTGTCCTGAACATTCACTTTTCGTCCAATTTTGGTAGGTGCCACGTCCCCTCTGATGACGGTATTGAACCAGATGCTGGATTCTTCCCCGATTTCAACGTCCCCAGAGATCGTTACATAATCGGCAATAAAAGCGGATTCTGCTATTATTGGTTTTTTATCTTGATATGGATAGAGCATTTTTTACTACCCCTTTCAATAATATTTACTATAATAATGGTAGCAGATGCGAACAATTTGAGAAACATTTAAGGAGGATTTGCCATGTGGAAATGGGAAACAGATCAAGAGGCAAAGGCAGTCATCGTCATCATTCACGGAGCAATGGAGCACCATGGCCGATACGGCTGGCTCATTGAAATGTGGCGTTCAGCAGGTTTTCATGTGATTATGGGAGACCTTCCCGGGCAGGGGATGACGTCCAGGAGACAAAGAGGACATATTGATTCGTTCGACGAATATATAATTGAGGTAAAAGATTGGGTTCAGGCCGCTTATCAATTCGAACTGCCCGTATTCGTCCTTGGTCACAGCATGGGGGGGCTGATTACCGTACGCATGCTGCAGGAAACTCATGTGAATCTTGCCGGAGTCATTTTGTCATCTCCATGCCTGGGGTTGGTGGGTGGACCTTCAAAGCCGATAGAGCTGCTTTCTTACGGGTTGAATAAAATCGCTCCGATGGTCAAGTTCCCATCCGGCCTGACAGTTGATATGGCGACCAGAAATGCAGATGTGAGGGAAATTGACAGTAATGATACGCTGTATATCACAAAGGTATCCGTGCGCTGGTACAGGGAGCTGGCACAAGCCATCAAGCTTGCAACGGTCAATTTAAATAAGCTGCCGGATGTCCCGCTTCTCGTGCTGCAGGCCGGTGATGATAAAATCGTCGATAAATCAGCGGTCAAGAAATGGTTCAATGAACTGTCTCTTTCGGAGATGCACTATAAAGAATGGCCGAAATGCTATCATGAAATTTATAATGAACCGGAACGGGAAGAGATCTTCGAATACTCCAAGATATTTATTGAAAGCCGCTTGAAAGCGCTGGGGTATATCATATAAATGAGGTGATAGATTGTCTGTACCTGCAAGTCCCTTTACGTTAATGAGAAAAGTATATCGGGATATTTTCCCGCTTGTCCATAAGGAGCTTGATTACTGGAAAAACAGAGCCAATGCCATACCGAATGAAGAATTGAGAAAACAGGCATTGGCAAGCATTGAACATAAGACGTTCCATTGTGAAGGAGGTTCGATCCTTTCGATTTTATCTTTGAAGAAGAAGAAGGAAACGATCCGTTTCACAGTCGCTTATCAAACAATCAGCGATTATCTGGATAATCTTTGTGACCGGAGTACATCCCTCGACCCGAAAGATTTTGAACTTCTGCACCAGTCCATGAAAGATTCGTTAACGGTCGGTGCCGAGTCTGTGAACTATTATGCTCTCAGGGAAGATCAGGACGATGGAGGCTATTTACGCGAGTTAGTGAAGGTTTGTCAGGAATCACTGGCTGAGATTCCTCATTATCACAGCATTCAAACAGAACTTCTCGAACTCTGTGAGTATTATTGCGATTTGCAAATACATAAACACGTGAAAGCTGAAGAAAGGGAAGTCAGGCTGCAGAAATGGTTTGAAATCCACCGTTCAAATCTTCCAGAAATGGACTGGTATGAATTTTCTGCATGCTCGGGTTCCACACTCGGCATCTTCTGCCTGGTTTCTTATGCGAGCAGACCGGACTTTCACCCTTCCTATACTGAAAAAATAAAAGAGGGCTATTTCCCTTATGTACAGGGTCTTCATATCCTGTTGGATTATTTTATCGATCAGGAAGAAGATCAAGAGGGGGGAGACCTCAATTTCTGCTTTTACTATGAAAATGACGAGCACCTAAGAGAGAGGCTGATCCATTTCCTCCATAAGGCGGATGAACACACGAATCAATTGCCGCATTCAGGCTTCCACCGATTGATCAATAAAGGGTTGATCGGGGTGTATCTGTCTGATGAAAAAGCAAGCCGTCAAAAACGAGTCCAGAATTTTTCAAAAGAATTCCTCGGGAAAGCAGGATGGGTGACAAAATTCTTCTTTTGGAATGGGAAAATGTATCGGAAATTAAGAAAGGCCAAATAGTTTTTATGGTTATTCCGGAATAAAAAAATCAAATAGCGCCCTGCGGAAAAGCTGGTCCTGGTTATATAGGACTAGCTTTTTGTGTTTAACGCCATTTCGAATCAGTAAAATATACCCTTGTAAAATTTTATCATAGGAGGAAAATATCGTTTTATGTCATAATATATAGATTTTTCTGAAAAATCTAGTATATTGTAATTAGTTGTAAAAATATAGTACATAATAAGGGGGAATGGCGTGTTGAAAACACGTAAAGTTTTATCTATGGCGCTCACTGCTGCCTTGGGAGTCGGCGCATTTGCTGTACCGGCAACAGCGGGGACTGCAGTGCCGGAGAATGTGTTGGTGAAGCCGGCGGTACAAAAATCTCATTCACATCAAGAGGGGCCATTTGACCTTGCGATTGCCAATGAGGAAAAATTGATAGAAATGCTTCAAGAGAGTGGAAAGCTGTCTAAGAAAGCAACTGC
>NZ_JABMCR010000320.1 GCF_013179555.1 Bacillus haikouensis | reverse complement strand
GAAGAAGTACAAGATTCGTGAAGAAAATGGAAACATCCTTGCTGAGAAAAATCGTTTTTCCAGATGGGGCCCTTATGTCAATCACGTTGGGCTGATCATCTTCCTGATTGGTGGAATGCTCCGGTTCGTCCCAGGTATGTACATCGATGAAACCGTATGGATACGTGAAGGTGAGAAGAAAGCCGTTCCAGGCACCAAAGATGAGTATTATATCGAGAATAAAAATTTCACTCTTGAGAATTACGGAAATGAAGACAAAGAGGTATTTCAGCAAACAATCGACCGGGTAGGAAACATCGCAAAAAATTATCAATCAGATGTTGTGTTATATAAAGAGTCCGGAGAAACACTGCCGGGTGAAAAAGCTGAATTGAACCTGGAAAAAGAGGATTCGATAAAAGTAAACCATCCTCTGAAATTCGAGAACTTTGCTGTTTATCAGACCAGCTACAAATTGGATGAATTCAAGTCCATGTCTTTTGCGTTTGATAACAAGGAAAGCGGAAAGACATTCGGGGAGTTCACCGTCGATTTATTCGATCCCCAAGACAAATATGATTTCGGTAATGGATACAGTATCGAGTTAATGGGGTATTACCCCAACTTTACAGGCTTCGATGAAAGCGGGGAGCCTGTTTCGGATAAACCTGTTCCTGATAACCCCGCCTTTTTGTTTAAAATGTTCTCACCTGAAAAACCCGAAGGTGAAATCAGTTTTGTTGGGATTAGAAAAAATCTCGAACCGCTTGGTGAGAATGAGTATAAGCTCTCTTTTGCTGGTGTGGAAACCCGTGACGTATCGGCATTGACCGTTCATAAGGATCTTACCTTGTGGATCATTGCACTTGGAGGAGCTATATTTATGATAGGAGTTGTTCAAGGCGCATACTGGCATCATCGCAGAATGTGGTTCAGAAGAAGCGGAGATAGTAGTTTAATAGTAGCCGGACATACAAATAAAGGCTGGTTCGGGTTGAAAAATGAGCTTAAAGGGATTCTTGACGGTACGGATATCGAAATGCCTGAGGATCAGCAAGAAAAGGAAGAGGTAAGGAGGAACAAGGATGACAGCGACATCGATGGCTGAATGGAGCAGTAATTTACTCTATATTGCTTTTATCATGTATTTAGTTGCAACATTGTTTCTTGGCGGAAGCATCCGTCAAAAGAATACGACAGAAACCAATCAGAGCAAATGGGGATTTATCGGTATTGTGCTCACCATAATCGGGTTCGCGGCTCAACTCGGATTTTTCTTCTTGAGATGGGCAGTGGCCGGGCATGCACCAGTAAGTAATCTGTTTGAATACACGACCTTCTTCGGTATGACACTGGTAGGGGCCTTTATCATCATTTACTTTATTTACCGAAAAACGATTCTCGGTGTAGTGGCCTTGCCCATTGCACTGTTGATCATCGCGTATGCCAGCATGTTCCCTAGAGATATCAATCCGCTGATACCGGCACTTCAAAGTGACTGGTTGAAGATTCATGTAACGACAGTAGCTGCCGGTGAGGCAATTCTCGCAATCAGCTTTGTTGCAGGATTGATTTATTTATTGAAATCTGTTGATCATACTAAAGGGAGCAGGCAGTCTTTCTGGCTTGAGGCAGTCATGTATGGAATTATCGTGGTTCTCGGCTTTATAGTGGCATCTACAGGATTTACTTTATCGAATTATGAAGCAACGTTTAACTATGTTAACCAGCAAGGACAGGAAGCAGTATCAGAGTATACCCTTCCAGCAATTGTCGGTCCAAATGAAGGTGAGCTGGTAACGAAAGACGTCATGCAGCCATGGGCTGAAATGCCGGGTCTGATCAATGCCAAGAAATTGAACACTGTCATTTGGTCCTTTATCATAGGAACCGTTTTATACGCGTTATTGCGTCTGGTGTTCAGAAAGCGCATAGCAGCCAAGCTTCAGCCTGCTGTTAAAAGTGTCAATCTGGATTTGATGGACGAAATCGGCTATCGATCTGTCCTCATCGGTTTCCCGGTATTTACATTGGGCGGATTGATCTTTGCTATGATCTGGGCACAAATCGCCTGGACCAGATTCTGGGGCTGGGACCCTAAAGAAGTATGGGCGCTTATCACATTCTTGTTCTATGCCGCTTTCCTGCACCTGCGGCTTTCTAAGGGATGGCATGGGGAAAAGTCAGCGTGGCTGGCCGTTATCGGATTTGTCATTATCATGTTTAACCTCGTGGCAGTAAACCTTATCATCGCAGGATTACATTCATATGCATAAAACATGTAACCCTGAGAGGCTGACGAAAACGGGAATCAAATTCTCTTTGAGTCAGCTTCTTTTTTCAATTACAATAAAGTAAGGACACTAGTACATATAAGGAGGATTTACCCGTGGGAGAAAGCATTCGCATTTTGGTTGTAGATGATGAAGACCGTATTCGGCGATTACTGAAGATGTACTTGGAGAGAGAAAACTATCTCATCGATGAAGCAGAAAATGGTGAAGAAGCTTTAGAAAAAGCATTAGACAATGACTATGATTGTATATTGTTAGATATAATGATGCCGGGTATGGATGGTGTCGAAGTGTGCAAACAACTCCGGGAGACCAAATCGACCCCTGTGATCATGCTCACAGCAAAAGGTGAAGAAGTGAACAGGGTGCAGGGCTTTGAGGTGGGAACAGACGATTATATCGTGAAACCTTTTTCCCCAAGAGAAGTGGTGTTGAGAGTGAAAGCGCTGCTTAGGCGTTCTTCTAAATCAAATTACATACAGACAGCGACAAAGGCGAAAGATTTGATTGTTTACCCTCACCTGACGATCGATAACGATGCACACCGTGTAACTGCAGATGGAGTGGATGTTAACTTGACGCCGAAGGAATATGAACTTCTTTATTTCCTTGCGAAAGCACCGGATAAGGTTTTCGATCGTGAACACCTCCTGAAGGAAGTATGGCATTATGAGTTCTTTGGGGACTTGAGGACTGTAGACACTCATGTGAAACGGTTAAGGGAAAAGCTGAATAAAGTATCTGAAATGGCTGCAAAAATGATCGTCACAGTATGGGGAGTGGGGTATAAATTCGAGGTTACGAATGAATGAGACTTTGGCGTAGTGTAGTTGGAAAACTATGGGTTACCATCTTGCTGCTGGTCTCATTTGTTCTATTTATATTAACAATTTTGTTGTTGGAGTTTTTCCAAAACTATCATGTTGATGAAGTCAGAAATGAGTTAACGAATACAGCAGAAAAAGTAGCAAGGGTCGTTGAAAACCATAAGGATTTGGACTTAGGCATGGAACTTGGAAAAGAAATTATTGACGAGCCTGTTAATATCCTCATTGTTCTCGACAACGACAAAACCGTATATTCCCATGATTCACAAGGAAGTCACCGCGAGATCCATCATTTAATCATGAACGATGAAAGTCTTCAGAAAGTCAGTGCAGAAAAAACGGTAAACAAAGAATTCGAGTTGTCTTCCGACTCTTCGTCAAACAGATATGAAAATATCATTGTGGTCGGGACACCTATGCATATTGATGAAGGGGATGGAGCAGTGTTTTTATATCAATCACTTGGAGTGATTAAAGACACTACCCGGCAGACGACAAAATTAATCCTTCTTGCTGCGGGGATTGCCATCATCTTGACGACGATCTTTGCGTTTTTCCTTTCGACCCGTATTACCGCCCCTTTAAGAAAAATGAGGGAAGCAGCCTTCGAGGTGGCAAAAGGGAAGTTCGATACGAAGGTGCCGATCCTGACGAAGGATGAAATAGGAGAACTTGCTACCGGGTTCAATCAGATGGGGAGACAGCTAAAGTTTCATATCAACGCACTCAGTCAGGAGAAAGAACAGCTTTCAAGCATTTTAAGCAGTATGGCGGACGGTGTTATCACGTTTAACAGGGATGGGACGATCCTGATTACAAATCCACCGGCAGACCGGTTCCTGCAGCAATGGTATTACGAAAAAAGTGACCAGAGTGATGAGCCTATACCAACTTCGGTTAGGGAACTTCTTCAGAATGTAGTGGTTACGGAGACGGAGCAGACAGGAGAAATCACCCTTCAGGGAAGGTCTTATGTCGTGATTGTCAGCCCGCTGTACAACAACAATACCATCAGGGGGGCGGTTGTTGTCGTCCGCGATATGACAGAAGAAAGAAGGCTGGATAAGCTTCGTAAGGACT
>NZ_JABMCR010000032.1 GCF_013179555.1 Bacillus haikouensis | reverse complement strand
GAAGAAGCGGAAGATATGGATACATTCATTCAGGAAGTTGTGAAGAAAGTGAAGGTTCCTCTTGTCATCGATACAACCGATGAAAAAGTGCTGGAGACTGCTTTGAAATATTCACAGGGTAAAGTAATTATCAACTCGATAAACTTAGAGGATGGAGAAGATCGGTTTGAAAAGATTTCTCCGCTCATCAAGAAGTACGGAGCTGCAGTAGTTGTCGGAACCATCGACGAAAAAGGGATGGGAGTGACAACTCAACGGAAGGTTGATATTGCTCTCAGATCCCATCAGTTGTTAACGGAAAAATACGGAATCGCTGCTCAGGATATCATTTTTGATTCGCTTGTTTTTCCCGTCGGCACTGGTGATGAACAATATATAGGTTCTGCAAAAGCAACTGTTGAAGGAATAAAGAAAATCAAAGAGTTACTGCCTGAGTGCCCTCACATACTTGGGATCAGCAATGTTTCTTTCGGTCTTCCTCCAGTGGGAAGAGAGGTTCTGAATGCTGTATTTTTATATCATTGCACCAAAGCCGGACTTGATTACGCCATCGTGAATACAGAGAAACTAGAACGGTTTGCCTCCATCCCGCTTGAAGAAGTGGAGCAGGCAGAGAGACTTCTTTTTGATACAACTGATGCAGCACTTGCTGCTTTCACAGATTTTTACAGAGGAAAAAAGAAAGAAGTAAAAATCCCGGTTAACACAATGACTCTTGAAGAACGGCTTGCACATTATGTCGTTGAAGGAACAAAAGAAGGTTTGATTCCTGATCTTGAATTGGCTTTAGAACAATACAGTGCCCCGCTGGACATCATAAACGGGCCATTAATGGTCGGAATGAGTGAAGTCGGCCGATTATTTAATGATAATCAGCTTATCGTAGCGGAAGTACTCCAAAGTGCTGAGGTCATGAAAGCATCAGTGGCACATCTGGAGCCGCATATGGAACAGAACGAAACATCTTCAACCAAAGGGAAAGTAATCCTTGCTACGGTTAAAGGAGATGTCCACGATATAGGTAAAAATTTAGTTGACATCATCCTCAGCAATAATGGGTATGACGTGAAAGACTTGGGCATAAAAGTTACCCCTCAGGAACTAATTGAAGTAATTAGAAAGGAAAAGCCGGATATCGTAGGACTTTCAGGTCTCCTGGTGAAATCAGCACAGCAGATGGTCGTAACAGCCCAGGATTTAAAACAATCAAACATCTCTGTTCCAATCGTTGTTGGAGGTGCAGCCCTTACCAGAAAATTCACCTCTACAAAAATTGCCAAAGAGTATGAAGGCCTCGTCCTATATGCCAAAGATGCCATGGAAGGGTTAAGCATAATCAACGGCGTCCGGGATGAAGGTACAAGAAAGAAATTGGAGGAAGAAAGCCGTCAGAAGCTTAGTGAAATCATTATTACCGCTGAAAGCGAATCGATAAATGATGCTGCGATTGCGGTTAAGGTACGGTCGAGTGTATCTAAAACTGTGCAAGTACATGTTCCACCTGATTTACAGTCCCATACCATAAAAGACTTTTCATTGGATCAAATCCAACCTTATATAAATCAACAAATGCTTCTTGGACATCATCTCGGTATCAAAGGGAAAATTTCCAGGCTGCTCCAGGGAAAAGATGATCGGACTCTGCGTATTAAGAAAATTACCGATGATCTGTTCGAGAAAGCAAAAACAGAAGGGCTTATTCACGCTTCAGCAATCTATCGTTTTTTCCCGGCTCAAGCTGAAGGTGACGATGTTGTAATTTACAACCCAACTAACAAAATGGAGGAAATTGAACGATTTCATTTTCCTCGGCAAGTTAAGAATCAACATCTTTGTCTGGCAGATTATCTGCGCCCGGTTGTAAGCGGCGAAATGGATTATGTAGGTTTCTTTGCAGTTACAGCCGGCAGACAAATCAGAGAATGGGCGGCATCATTAAAAGAAGAAGGGAAATTCCTTGAGAGTCATGCCATTCAGGCATTGGCGCTGGAGACTGCTGAAGGTCTCGCTGAGCGAGTTCATGAAATGATGAGAAGCCGGTGGGGGTTCCCTGATCCGGTTGACTTTACGATTCAGGACAGCTTTCGCACCAAGTACCAGGGACAGCGGTTTTCATTTGGGTATCCCGCTTGTCCAGACCTGGATGACCAGCAGAAACTTTTTAGGCTTCTGCACCCTGAAAGAATCGGCATTGAATTGACGGATGGGTGTATGATGGAACCGGAAGCATCTGTTACAGCAATGGTATTTGCCCATCCTGAAGCACGATACTTTAATGTTCTTTAGCAGATCGACATGTGAGTTGATTTGATCGCGACGAATCTCAAACCAAAGAGTCTTAACTAAATTAAAATCCGAACTTTAATTTATGTTCTTTCATTAGAATTGAAATTAGTTCGGATTTTTTTATAGGTTTTGTTAAAAATCGCTGTTTTTTCTTATTCCAGCGGTGAATTGGAGTGCAAAACGAATCCTCCTGTTAAACAAAGGCGTCAAGAATTCGATGGTGTAGCCGCCGGAAGTAGACAAATATAAGCCCATAGGGGAAACCGAAGAAGCTTACGGGTTACCTGCCAAAATCAAGTCCTTCTCGAAATTCAACATTGGAGTTTAATATAGACAGTTAGTATAAACAATCAAACCTCACATTAGCTATAAGCTGATTTAGATTGGAATATGGTATTTTCCTATATTATAATAGATAGAAAGCTTGTATATGAAACTTGCGAATTGTCTTATCAATTATAAGGGAGGACGTGCTGAAAATGCATAGAAATAAAGACTTACATACCTTTTTACTAAGCAAAGCCCGACAACTAACAGAAAACTGGTACAATTCAATCGAGAAAAGCAATGCAGCCGGAGTATACTCCTCTAATGATCCCAAAGTAATTGAAGACTTAAAAAATCAAAATTTTAAATTTCATCAATTATTTTGTGAAGTATTCATCTTGGACAAAGAGACACTTTTTAAACGATTGGATGAATGGGTATTGACGATTGCAGAAGACAAAGAACATCTGGAGACACCTACACACATAATCATCCAAGAGTTCATGAGGGTAAGAAAACAATATCTTGAATTTGTAAATGAGTACGCTCAGACTCATCAGGAAGAAGACATTTCTGAACATTTGATACTATGGGAGAACGTTGTGATTGAGTCATTCGACCGTGTGATCGTACGTTTTGTCGAGTTGCAGAACGAAGTTGTCGAAAAGCAATTGCAGTCACAGCAGCAAATTATACATGAGTTGAGTACACCTCTCATTTCATTAAACGAAGATACTGCATTAGTTCCGTTAATTGGAAATATCGATCCTGTCCGTGCAAAATTGATATTGGAGAACACCTTGGAACAATGTGTACGGCAGGAAGTCTCATATTTATTTATAGATCTTTCTGGGGTTGTCATGATTGATACCATGGTTGCTCATCAACTCTTCCATCTCATTGAGGCACTGGAATTAATCGGAGTGAAACCGATCCTTTCTGGACTGCGTCCGGAAATTGCCCAGACAGCAGTTCAGCTTGGTCTTAATTTCGATAACCTCACTATTACGTCTACATTGGCACAAGCAATTACAATTAAAAATGATAATCAAAAGTAAACGGAAGCATCTGACTTGAGAAATGTCGGATGCTTTTTTAATAAACTTCTCGTCTCAAAACACCTTGAAATGAAATATCTTGAATTAAAGATAAATATATTGTATGCTATTGGTAGATAGTAACTAGATACCATTACTGATTAGGAGTGAAATAATGATGAATTTAAAACCTCTAAAAGGGCAGCACCATGTTTCTGCCATAACAGCAAATGCCAAGAAGAATTATGAATTTTACACTAAAACTTTAGGACTTCGTTTAGTGAAAAAGTCTATCAATCAGGATGACACCTCTGTGTATCATCTTTTCTATGCAGATGAACGGGGAAATCCGGGGACAGACCTTACATTTTTTGAAATACCGCATGCCGGTCATACGTATAAGGGAACGAACAGTATCACGTTAACTTCACTCAGGGTCAAGAGTGATGAGGCCTTGAACTTTTGGAAGAACCGCTTTGAAGAGTCAGGGGTTGAGCATGATGAAGTTTCCCATCACACAGGAAGATCAACGTTAGGTTTCCGTGATTTTGAAGGACAGCGGCTAATGCTAGTATCTGATGAGAATAATGAAGGAGTTCCTGGTGGCAGACCTTGGGATAAGGGCCCGGTCCCAGTCGAATATGGAATAGTGGGGCTCGGACCGGTCACCCTTACTGTTTCCAAAGGAGAATATACTGCGAAGATCCTGATGGATGTATTAGGCTACCGTGAAACGCGAAGCTTTGCTGCTTATCAAGAGGGTCAGCCTGATATTCGTGTATTTGAAACAGGGGAAGGCGGAACCGGTGCAGAAGTACATCTGGAAGAGAGAAACGACCTTCCGCAGGAAAGACCGGGAAGAGGGAGTGTCCATCATGTCGCATTCCGGGTAGAGGACGAGAAGGAACTGAACAAATGGGTAGACTGGATCACCAAGACAAAACTGCCTAATTCCGGATTTGTCGAACGTTACTATTTCCGATCTCTTTACTTCAGGGAACCTAATGGGATCTTATTTGAACTGGCGACAGACGGACCTGGATTTGAAACGGATGAAAGCTTTGAGAATTTAGGAGAAAATCTTTCTCTGCCTCCATACTTTGAAAATCAGCGTGATTCTATTGAGGCAAAACTGAAACCGTTGGATACGAAAGAATAAACCGTTTCTTAGGAGGAATGAAATTGAAGCATATTTTCAAACAAGGCAGGAATCGGGAGTTACCGACATTATTGCTTCTGCATGGCACAGGCGGGGATGAACTTGATCTGCTGCCCCTGGCTGAAATGATTTCTGCGGACGCATCAGTACTAAGTGTGAAAGGGAATGTGGATGAGAATGGAATGGCCCGTTTCTTTGCGAGACTGCGTGAAGGAGTCTTCGACGAAGAAGATTTAGTATTCCGAACGAAGGAATTAAACGATTTTATTGATGAGAGTGCACGAAAGCATGGGTTTGACCGTGACAATGTAGTGGCAGTCGGTTACTCTAATGGAGCAAATATTGCAGGCAGTCTCATGTACCACCATGAAAATGCCCTGAAAGGATCTATCCTCTTTCATGCGATGGTGCCGCGGCGCGGAGTGGATATTCCTGATCTAAGCAATGTTGGGGTATATATCGGAGCAGGGAAAAAAGATTCATTGATCCCAATGGATGAAACACAGGAACTAATTAAGAATCTTAAGGGAGCAAACGCATCTGTCAGCGAGTTTTGGACGGAAGGCGGGCATGAATTAAGGAAAGAAGAAGTGGATGCTGCGAAAGAATGGTTTGAAAAAAATTATATCCTCCTTTAAAACACAAACCCCGGGAAATGCAGGACTTCCCGGGGTTTGTGTTTTAAATGGATTTTGCCATAATGACATTGGTCACTTCATATCCAATTTTCTCATAAAGCCTTCTCGCAGTGGTATTATGGGCAAAAACATGTAATTCTATTTTATTCAGACCCAATTCCTTTGCTTTGATTTCAATTTCTTTCATTGCCGATTTGCCGTAACCCTGCCCCCGGAATTGTTCTTCAATTTCAATATTATAAATATATCCTGTATGGTTAGGCATGACCGCAATCCAAAAGGAGCCGATCCAGCCATTCCCATTATAAAGTGAGTATAGATAATTGTTCTTCGTTTTTTCATCTTGAGGCAAGAACCTTCGATAATCTTCTTTTGCTCTATCAAGAGCTTCTTCTTCGGTCCAGTTGCCGGATCGTGTTTTTTCATTTGCGTAGCTGATAATGGATTTCTCCACAAAAATAGAAAACTCTTCAGGAGTCATCGGTTTTACTTCCATTGACTCTTCCTCCTTGTGTCTTTATATCATTGTAAAAAAGTACTTATTTATTAATTTTCCCGAAGGCTTCAAGTGAACGGAGCGTGGCAAGTGTCAGGATACCCCTCCATTCGATTTCAGCTGATTTCCAGGTGTCTTCGTATTGACCGAACCAGGACCAGGCAGGCTGCCAATAGCCTTCAATATGCTGAGAATCGATTTCTGCCATTAATTGAAGTGCCACATCCCCCATGAGCTCTTCATAAAAAGGTGAAGAAGGAAACGGGGCTGCCCCAAGTGGTTTTGCAACGTATTCATTCCATCTGGCAGGATCCTTGCAAACAGTCTGATGAAGTGATTTTGATAATGATGTATAAATGTGCTGTCTTACATCTGATTGTTCCGGGAGGCATTGAAGCAGTCTTGAGTAGCAAAGAAAATCATGCATTTCGATTGGCATCGGCAATTTTTCGAGCTCCGCTAAAGCTTTATTTATCCATTGTTCCATAGAAGGGACCGTGAAATCGTAAAAGTAAAAGTATCCTACAATTTCTGCATTTGGGTTAGCCCATGTTGTCTGCACTCCGGAGTAGCCTTTTTCAGTGTCAAAGTGCCACCAGGGAGCATGGGGAACGTCATTTACTTCTGGTGGAACAGCATGCCAGGTTTTCAGGTTGTGATCATAGACACCTTCTAAGTAAGTCAGCGCTTTCATTATGATAGGATGGTCTTTCCCTAAATCCAGCTCTTTTGCAATTTGTAATGCTGCAGTGGTTGCCATTGGAGAAGAGACCTGTAGTCTGAAGTCAGGTTCAAGACTGTTTCCGAAACCCCCATCGTCATTTTGAAAGAAAGATAACTCCTTTACAGCTTCATCCCTGCTGCCATTTTCAAAATGATACGAAAACAATTTCTGTTCAAGAGGGCGGGCATGTGTATATAAGAATGACCTGGCAGATTCCCAACCATCACGAGATAACTTCATCATTTCATAACCCCTTTACCGCAAAATTAGCCACCTTACTATATTGGCTATATACATGAATAATTCCTTCTTTTGAATGGTGAGTCACTATCATACTTTTTTCAGATTGCATCATCAGGCAAAGACTACTAAACTAGTAAAGTAACTACACCATAGAAATGGGAGTCTTTCATAGTGAATTACATACTAAAAGCATTAGTCCTCGCTGCGGGAGCCGGACTTCAGGGAATGGCCATGTCGGTCTTCCTTTTTCCTCATTTCATCCCATCCGGGGGAGCAGCAAGCGTAAGTGTATTGCTGAATTATCTTGGTCATATTCCTTTTTCAATCACGTTATGGGTTTTGAACGCAGGACTATTGGTTGCTGCTGTGAAGTGGCTGGGAAAAGCGAATGCATTATGGACGATGTTCTGCGTGACAATCACATCTCTTACAGTTGATTACATCAGTCCATACATGATGACTCCCCTGTCAAGTGTTGCAATCGATCTGCTGTCAGGAGCAATCTTGTTTGGAATCGGGCTCGGTCTTCTCTTCAGAATGGGTGCATCATCAGGGGGGATGGATATTCTCGCCCTCATCCTATCAAAAATGCAAGGATATTCACCTGGCAGGACATTATTCGTCATTAATAGCAGTCTTTTAGGATTAACGGGTATTGTAGTAGATTGGAAAATTATTCTATATGCACTTCTTGCGCAATTCATTGGAACGAAAATACTTGATTTAATTTATCATTTCGAAGTGAAGGGAGATTCCAGGTGGGCTGAAAAAATGGCAAAATGAAGGTCTGTCCCTCATTGCATAAAAGCATTGGAGGACTGACCTTCATTTTTCATTGATGATGGAATTGATCGTATGCATAGGTGAATTTTGAAACAGGGACATGTATTGTAACATTTTGTTACTAGGGAAAAGGATTTTCCTTATTTCCTGTGGGGTGTGTCCTTTTTGATATTCTTCCATGACACTTGTCTTGAGTTGTACCAGAAAGTTCAATTTCCGTTCCATTAATCTTCTGCCATTGGCGTGGTATCCGCTATGTGAACAATAAATTTCTTCAAACGAATAATTCAGTGTTTTCTTCAGTGAATGGATGAGCTGAGCAATCGACTCAAAAGAAAAATGGGAAGTGGGTGAATGATATAAATAGAGGTCGCCAGTTAAACAAAATCCCCTTTCTTGATCAATCAATACGATATGGTCTTCAGCATGACCGGGAGTATGGACAAGTTTGAATTCATGTTCCTTTGTTTTGAATACATCACTATCCAGCTCCATAGGATGAAACGCTTTCCTATTCCTCCAAAACACCGCCCGGTATGGAGGGAGCATGGTGTTTTTTCGGCAGTTTTCTGCACCGGTTGAATGAATCCATTGTGGAATATGCAACTGCTTTTCGATCCATGGGCTATTTCCGGTATGGTCTTCATGATGATGAGTATGAATGACGCTGTTTACAGGATGTTCCTTGATAATGGTTTGTACTTGCCGGTGAAGACTGCAGGGTCCCGTGTCAACGAGTGTATCATCCGCCAGTGTGATATAAACCGGCATTCTTTGACCGGCAATTCTCCGTACCAGTTTGAATGTTTTTATCAAGACCGTATTTCCTCTCTTATTAACAGGATACAAGTACAATTCGTAATCTGTTTTAAAAATTCCTTTATTATGATTGACCGGCGATGATTCACCTTTTTTTCCGCGAAAGCAAGGTGCGAAAAGGAACGGCCTATATTTATATCGCATATATTTAAATAGGAAAGAAGTCACGGGCCTTAAGTTGTCCATGGCTTTCTTTCTAGTTGATTGGATTGAGACGTTCCAGTGAAATGAGAAAACCAAATAGCTGTCTGAATAAGCAATAATCCAACCAGAACCCATACACCTGCACTTGAGATTAATTCCTGACCGATTAGCATAACAATTCCCTCAGGTTTCATCATAATGGTAAAAGTATAGTACATGGCAAATGTAAAAATCCTGCTCCATTGGCTTACATTATATGTAAATATCCCTTTCCGAATTCCAAAGTATCGCAGCCGTATAATGAGCCGGTAAATTTCCAAAATCTCAACAAATACGAACATGATGCAGGCCATCACCCATAGAGCTTCAATGATCAGTGAAGGAGCGGCTCCGCTGGTTACCGCAGCAAGTCCCGTTATCGATAAAGCCCCATGAATGATGCAGTTGGAATTATTCCAATCATGCGCAATCGACCAATCACTCTTCAGATACCTTTTCATAATCATTACCAGGCTTACAACATACATAATGATGCCTGTGAGGATAAGTCCCTGAAAAAGAAGGAGGGATGATTCTCCAAATATAGCATGGGTCAGTAATACAAGAGACTGAGTACTCACAGTCGTAAGTAAGATGATTCCATGTACCTTGTATGAATTTTTGTCCAGGACTCTCAATGCGTGGACAGAAATGCTCATATAGCAGATCCATAATAAGAAATTTGCCACTGTGATCAATTCAGGTATATATAGTGGATTAAATTGTTCATTAATGATGATCCCGCAAATAGAGGTACTGGCAATCCATGTCCCGATCCCGAACCTGTTTAGAGGATTCTCCACATGACGACTGTTGAAAGACCGGTCTTTGACAGTCATTAGAATCGATCCGAAAAAGGACAGCCAGATGGAAATAATTATGATGCTGAGCAACTTTCCAGGGGCTCCTCTAAAGAAATCCAAGCCCAGATAATGGAGAAGTACCCCTTCAGTGAATATACCAAGAGCCATCACAATTGCCAGTAAGGCAGTCTGTATATAAATTTTTTGTTTATAAAAGTAGTAAATCAATGCACATGTAAGAACACTGACATAAAAGGTAACTTCCATCACACAATCGACCACCACATAAGTTACTATCACTTTCAATATTGTATCATAATCAGAATAAATATATGTGGTTGGACATATCAATGGAAGTCCATTTGCCGGGTGTTTATGATAAGATAGAAATAGATTTATGGGAATCATAGGAGGAACTGTTTTGCAGAAGTGTGAAGTGTGTAAAAGTAATTTCAGCTGGAAAGAACTATTGTTGTCAATATGGAGTTCGTATAAGCCGGTAGAATGCAAGAACTGCGGCAAAAAACATACAATCAGTTTTGCTTCCAAGTTTTTTGTGTCTTTTTTGATAATTGTACCTGCAGTTATTTTCGGATTGTTGATTGCACCCGATATGGGATTAACCAAGCCGATGACATTTGGGATTATAGTGATGATCGCATTCATCATCTCATTGATACTTCCTTTTTTCGTTAAATATGAAGTGAAACCAAAAACCGAAAAAGCTTAAGGAAAGGGGCTGGGACAAAAGTGTTTTAGCCTAAGAAAAACCCGAACTAAACTGCCTTCTAACAGGCAAATTAGTTCGGGTTATTATTTTATTCAATGTACCCTTAAGTTTTAGCACTTTCCAGCGGTTGATTGGAGTGCAAGACGAAGACTCCTGCGTGGAGAGTAGCTTATTAGAAAAGCGGATGGGCTTTGCTCAGAGGCGGGTGGCATAAGACGAATCGTCCTGGAAGGCGCACTTTGCCTTCTTGGCCGGTTTGGCTTATGTCATGTGCCTCTAAGCCCTGCAGCTAGACAAGTGAGACCCCACAGGAGCGAAAGCGACGAGGAGGCTCACGGGCTACCCGCGGAAAGTGAAGTCTTGCACGGAAATCATTAGCGGTATTAAGAATATACGCTGAAATTGTTCGTCTTTATGTCGTGGTTTATTCGTTTTGTCCCAGTCTCTTTCCTTTTTCTTAGGCAAAGCACCTCAAACTCCAGTGATGATAAATGTTGAATAACCAGACTGTATTTGAAGACAATAAATGATAATAATGTCGCAAGGAGAGTGCGTATCTGAAGCAGGGAAAGAAGTTGAGCGAGAAGCAAATCTTCACGTTTAATAAGGTATTGATGAAGGACGAATTCTTCCCGACCTATCCCGTATCAATGGAAGTGAAGAATAGTACTGTACCGCCTTACTCCGAGAAACTGATGCTGTTCTTTATTTCTGCTTCCAATACTGTAGGATTACATACCTTGTGTCAGGCAGCAACAATGTCTATGCGGAAGGACCTTGCCGTACACTATGGTCTATTTATCAGTGAAATAATAAAATATTCCTCTTCAGGGTTAAGTCTTCTCATTCAACGAGGATGGATGGAGCAGCCTCCACAGGCAGCGGATCAGAAAAATTTATATAAATGACATAAAAGCGGAGGTGGTTTAATGAATAGAGGAGAGATCGTTTTGTCTAATATATTGGCAGTTATCGTTATTCTATCTTTAGGTATTTACAAAGTCTCTGACATCGGCAGGCGAATGGAATATTGGATGAATACAAAGTACCTTTATGTCCGATCATTCCTTCAAATAATAAGATAGAAAGTTCTTCAAGGTTGCCTGGGCGGTAACCTTTTTATTTGCTCAAAGAAGAAGCAAACGTTACCAAAAAGAATGTCCAGTATTTGTGTGGGGGTTTCAATTGTGAAGAGTTTTCGTTGATTTCTCACAAAATAGTCGAATTTTCTACTCTTCACCTATGTCAAAGCACCGATCATTAAGATACAATAAAGATTAAATAATCGGGACGTATGGATGTATTGGGAAATCAGAACAGTGAATACTTAGTGTTCTTCATTTGCAAATCATCCTCAGTAATAAGTTACGTGCTTGCTTTGAAGGAGAAAATACATGCTGGAATATGAGGTTCATCAAGGAAATTTCGGGGAATATGTTGTATTCCTTCACGGCATTGGAGGGAACTCAAAAATTTTTGGGAAGCAGCTCAATGCCTTTAAGAAACATTATAATGTGATTACGATTCACTTGCCCGGCCATGGTCAATCGCCAAGCGTGAACAGTTATGGTGAGGAATTTTCAATCGAATTAAATTTACGTGAAGTTTTGAAAGTCCTGGACCACTTGAATGTGGAACGCGCTCATTTTGTTGGAGTTTCACTTGGGTCAATTTTCATTCATGCCCTTTTACAACGGCATCCTTACCGTGTACAAAGTGCGGTAATGGCAGGCTGCATCACGAGATTTACTCTGTTCGCTTCTCTGCTGCTTAAACTGGGGAATGCGATAAAACCATTTATACCATTTATTTGGCTTTATAAAATATTTGCATATATTATGATGCCGAAGAAAAATCATGCGATATCCCGAAAGCTTTTCATAAGGGAAGCAAAAAAGATGAACCGTCATGATTTTCTCAGCTGGTACAGATTGACTCCGTATGTCAAGTCTACGTATCAGTTTGTTCAGGATAAATCTTCACATATTCCAAAACTGTATATTTCAGGAAAAGAGGATCACCTGTTTGTTAAGACAATGGAGAGAGACATTCAAGGTGACCCGTCTGCAAAAAAGGTGATATTAAAGGATTGCGGCCATGTATGCAATGTAGAAAAACCGAAAGAATTCAACCACTATGCACTTGCATTCCTTTTCAATCAACAAGAAACCCCGCTTCGTAATGTCCAATAATTTACAGCAGCCCCAATTTGCATTTAGTGCAGACTGGGGTTTTCTTATAATACAATCCCTCTGACAAAAAAGGAAAAATGGGAGACAGTCAAGAATATACAATAGAGGAGGGTGTTCATGATGGATTTATTGAATTTTCGTTACGAAGACTATCCTTTCGTTCTATTTTCTATGTCGCATTTAGCGGCGATCATGTTTATGCTGATTCTCATCATTATCCTTTATAAATATAGAAATAAATGCAGCAGGATTGTTAAGAATCGGATCAGATGGGGGCTCGTTATTCTGTTGACAGCAGGAGAATTATTTTTTCATTTATGGTACTTACTGAATGACTCGTGGTCCCTTACAATCAATCTGCCATTTCAGTTATGCTCGATTTCCCTTTATCTCTGCATCTTTATGCTTGTGACGAGGAGAAGGATATCTTTTGAAATTGCATACTTTACTAGCATGACAGGCGCTTTTACAGCCATGATCACACCTGAATTGTTTTTCGGATTCCCTCATGTACGGTATTTTCAATTTTTCCTGGTCCATGCTGCTATCATCCTAGCCTGTTTGTATATGGTATGGATGGAAGGATACACTGTAACATTTTCCTCCCTGTTAAAATCATTCTTTTCGTTGAATATAATTGCGGGCGCAGTTTATGGAGTAAACCGTTTACTGGGGGCCAATTATATGTTTCTTTCTCATAAACCATACAGTACAAGCCCGATTGATTATCTGGGTGAGTATCCTTTGTATTTGATTTCATTGGAATTGATTGCATTCTTACTGTTCTTATTGCTGTATCTTCCTTTTTATTTCTTGAAAATTGTAAAAAAATGAAACTTTTTCATGGCTTTTTCGTCTATTAATTAGGCTCTTTTTCTGTCACGTGCGGAAAAGAATAAAGTTCATAAAAGATATTGTTAAGAAAAGCAGGGTGCCGGTCCATGGAACATATCATAATCAAGTTTATTATCATCATGTTAATATCGTATTTTGCCGGAAGTGCAGCGGGTGCATATTATGTTGTAAAACTGTTCACCGGTCAGGATATCAGAAAGATCAAAAGCGGAAATGTTGGAGCAACAAATGCGGGACGCGTCCTTGGGAAAAGAGGGTTCCTCCTTACAATATTGATCGATGCAGGCAAAGTGTTCATAACGTTGGCAATTGTGAGCCATGTATTCATGAACAGTAACATCGCTCTTGTCACAAGTGCCATCTTCTTGATTATTGGTCATTTATATCCGGTGCAATTAGGGTTTCAAGGCGGAAAGGGAGTGGTGGTGTATCTTGCATCTGCCCTATTCCTGTCTCCTCTCACTATCGTCGTGATGGCTATTGTAATGGGAACGTCCTATGCAGTATTACGCCGTTATAAAGTGGCAGGATTCGTTTCGATGGCTTCCATTCCGTTAACAGCTTTTTGGATAGAAGATTCATTCACCATCATTTGTGGTCTCATTTTCCTGTTCTTCACAGTGGTGATGTCTCATAATAAATGAATGCATATCGATGCACGAAATCAAACTTCATCAAGAGGAGGTACAAGTATGAATCATTCACTTGTTTATAAGATTGCAAGCGATCCATACGAGTTCCAACAGATCAATCATCTGAATTATGAAACGTTTGTGAAAGAAATTCCTCAGCACAAGGAGAATGATACCGAGCAGCTGGTTGACAAGTTTCATGATGAAAATACATATATCATTGCAAAAAATGGGGAATGCATTATCGGGATGATCGCAGTTCGTGCGAATCGTCCGTTTTCCCTTGACCATAAGCTTCATGACCTTGACGAACATATTCCGTCTGGCAGTGTACCATGCGAAGTCCGCCTTTTGTCCGTGAGAGAAGAGTATAGAAGTACACGTGTCTTTTATGGCTTATGCGAACGACTGGTACATTTCTGTCTCAAGAAGGGCTATAATCTCGCTCTGATTTCAGGTACCGTCCGACAACTCAAATTGTATAGAAGAATTGGCTTCAAGCCCTTTGCATCACTTGTTGGAAAGGTTGATGCCCAATTTCAGCCGATGTATCTGACAAAGGAGAGCTTTGAACAATCGACAAAAGCGTTTAAGCGGTTGATGCTGTCTGCGTCAAACACCCAACAACCTTCGTATGCGAGGGAGCGAAAGCACTCTTTTCTCCCTGGCCCGGTACCTCTTCACCCCAAAGTGGAAGAAGCATTCCGGACTGAACCATTTTCACATAGGGACAAATCCTTTGTTCAGGAAGTGAACGACCTGAAGAATCAATTATGCAGTATGACTGGATCAAAGCAATGTGAGATTGTCGTAGGAACTGGAACGTTAACGAATGATATGGTTGCTCAACAGCTCAGACTCATAGAAGGCGGGGGACTGATCCTTTCAAACGGTGAATTCGGCAGCCGTTTAATCGAACATGCTGAAAGAAGCGGATTGTCTTTCCATACTCTTTGTAAGAAGTGGGGAGAAGAGATATCGGTTGCAGAAATCGAATCAGCCTTAAAAACATGGTCGCCTAAGTGGATTTGGACCGTTCACTGTGAGACTTCGACAGGATATTTATACGATCTCGTTGAAATTCTTTCTCTTGCAAAGGAGAATGGTGCAGAATTATGTGTTGATGCATGCAGTTCATTCGGAATCGTCCCTGTTAATTTTCAAGATGTTTATCTGGCAACCTCTGTCAGTGGGAAAGGGCTTGGATCGTATCCTGGACTTGGCATCATTTTTCACCGTGAAGAATTGTATTCCCACCGAACTATTCCCAGATATCTGGATATCGGTTTGTACGCAGAAAAGGGAAGCATTCCATTCACTCATTCTTCAAACTTAGTCAGCGCGTTGAAAGCGGCGCTTACCCATCTGGATTTCAATAGGAACCTTGAATTATCAAAAATAGTCAGGGAAACATTTAACGAATGGGGTATAACGGTCATGGGGAATGAAGGGTTTTCTCCCGGAGTGATTACGATTGAACTTCCCCGTGGTGTTTCAAGCAGGAGTATTGGGGATGAATGTAAGGAAAGAGGGATGCTGCTCAGCTATGAAAGTGATTATCTTCTTGAAAGGAATTGGATCCAGCTAGCATTGATGGGCTACCACCGGGAAGAAGGAATGACGGAAGCTCTAGAGTTTCTTAAAGAAGTCCTCGAACCTGTCAAGGAAGCCAGGTATGTGTAAATGGATAAGTTGAAACATTTTCTGCAAAAATTGAAAAAATTCTGGGTGATTGGAGCCTTATTGCTTCTGCTTTGGATAAAGACGGTCATCGTCATGGCTGCAGGATTTAACCTCACCATACAAACCTTTCTTGATATTTTGCTGCTTCTAATTAATTCTCTTGGATCCTTGATGATCGTATTGGGTTTCAGCTTTTATTTCAGTAAAAAAATTCATTCTTTTGCTTTATTAATGGTGATGGTCATTACATCGGGGCTTCTTTATGCGGATTTGCTTTACTTCCGATTTTATACAGATTTTGTCACCCTGCCTATTCTGTTTCAATTTAAGAATGTAGGGGGGATCGGGCCTAGCACATTCGAGTTGATGAGTCCCTGGGATTTGTTTTTATTCTTAGATCTCATCCTTGCGGGATGGATGCTGAAAAAGAAAAGAAGGCAGCAAACAATCACCTCAAAAGACAAATCAGCTTATTTGACTATCGCGCTTCTTATGGTACTGATTTCAATCGCAGCCGGATTGGTAAAGAGTCCATACTTATTTCAGGAAGCGTATGATCGTGAACAAATGGTCACTGCGATCGGACCATATAATTATCATGTGTTCGACATAGGATATGCATTAGGAGTTAATCTGAACCCGTTAGTTGCTTCGAAGACTGATACAGATTCGCCGGTTAACTATACCAGGGCAAAAAAGAATGGCCAGTCTGATTTATTCGGAGTCGCAAAGGGGAAGAATGTCATTCTGATCAGTATGGAATCGACACAAAATTTTGTCATAAACACCAAGGTGGACGGAACTGAGATTACACCTTTCTTGAATTCACTAGTGGAAGACAGCTTTTATTTTGATCAGATTTATGATCAGACCGCACAAGGGAAAACATCGGACTCGGAATTCATGATTGATACTGGTCTTTATCCACTGGCCAGCGGCTCTGTATTTGTCAGAAAGCCGGAAAATACATTTAAAAGCATGTCTCACATTTTAAAGGATAAAGGGGATTACTACTCAGCCGTGTTTCATGGGAATGATGCTTCTTTCTGGAACCGGGATATCATGTATGAGTCTTTGGGATACGACCACTTTTATTCCAAGAAAAATTATGAGGTGACAGAAGAAAACTCAGTGAATTACGGTATAAAAGACATCCCGTTTTTCACTCAGTCCATATCCCATCTAAAGGATTTGCCACAGCCATTTTATTCACGCTTTATCACGTTAACCAATCATTTTCCATTTTTATTGGAAGAGGAAGATCAACTCATTCCGCAGGCTGCAACAGAGGTGGATGTCGTCAATCGATATGTGACGACAGTACGTTATGAAGATGAAGCAATCAAACGTTTTTTTAAAGGATTAAAAGATCAGGGTATCTATGAGGATTCCATTTTTGTACTGTACGGTGATCATTATGGAATATCTGAAAAGTATGAACCGGGAGTGTTTGAATTACTGGGGATGAAAGATACACCATTAAACCATATGCAGCTCCAGCAGGTCCCGCTCATTATCCATGTACCGGGGTTGAAAGGGAAGACCATTTCTTCGATAGGCGGTGAAATCGATATCCGCCCGACGATTCTTCATTTACTTGGTATGAAGTCCGGTGAGAACCTTTCATTTGGACACAATTTGTTTACGAGAGTTCCGAACCATCCTGTGGTTTTCCGTGATGGAGGATTTGTTACAGAGAAATACATGTTTAAAGATAACATCTGTTACAGCAGAAAGACCGGTCAGCCTGTACTCGGTAATCAATGCAATCCTTATAAAGAAATCGCAAGAAAAGAGCTCGGCATGTCTGATGATATCATTTACGGGGATTTATTGAGATTCTTAGAATAGTTTTTGACCAGGATGCTTTAATCGTGATTAGCACGTGTTTCAGGAATTAAGAAGAGGGTGGACAAAAGAGTTTTTTTAGCTAACTAAAACCCGAACTGATTTGCGTTCCAGGAGGCAAATCAGTTCGGGTTTTTATTTATATTGTACAAATGTGCATTCAGTTTTTAGCTATTTCCAGCGGTTGATCGCAATGAAAGACGAAGACTCTTGCGGAAAGCGAAGTCTTGCACAGAAATGTACTCCTTTAGGTAATGGTCTTATGGTTTTGACCCGGCTTTTTTCTTAATGTTGGCGATCGGCCCCAGGGAAAGATATTTTTACAATTGTTCCTTTATATGGTTCGCTTTCGTATTCGATCATCCCATCCATTTCCCGGATGATTTTATTTGTGACCATACTTCCTAATCCAGTTCCTTTTGTCTTTGTGGTATAAAAGGGAAGTCCTATTTTTTTTAATTCATCGTGGTCCATGCCTTTTCCGTTGTCAGTAATCATGATTTCGATCATATTTGAAGAGGGTATAGGTTTTACTTCTATATTTACTTCACCTTTATCTTCGATGGATTCAATGCCATTCTTGATCACATTCATAATGGCTTGTTTTAAATACTGTTCGTCACCGGTAATCCAGTGTCCGCCGGATTCAGAGTAAGTAATCGAAACATCGGAATACGAAGCGAAAGGTCTTAGAAGATCAACACAGTCCTGCACCACATCACCCACATTGAGATCAGCAAGCTGGAACTTCCCGGGCTTCGCAACGCTTAAATAGTCGGTGATGATTTTATTCGTCCGATCTAACTCCTCGAGAATCAGAGGGGAATATTTCTTTAGCTGTTCATCGTTTGTATTTTCAGTAAGGTGCTGGATAAACCCCCTGACAGTTGCAAGCGGATTCCGGATTTCGTGCGCAATCGAGGCAGCCATCTGTCCGGCCATATTAAGTTTATCAAGATACACCATTTCTTCAATCTGTTTATTCGTCCTTATCAAATGTTCTATGATGAAGACCATGGCAATGAACGTGAGATAGAACACACTGAAGTAGATAAAATAGAAAGATGTATACAAAAGAGGAACAAATAAATAAATGTTCACGATATATATAAGAGAGTATACGCCGTAAATGAGTGAACTCCATATTAGCTTGGAAGATGATTCCAGAAACACTCTGCGAAATATAACAGCGACAAGGAATGCAAGAATGGAAACGGACAGGCCGGTAATGACAAATGTGCCGCCCAGGATCCCCCTGTAAACAAGGACTAAAAGAAGAACCATTGATCCCGATATCCAGCCTGCATAAAGGGTGACAATCAAAATCGCGATCATCCTCAAGTCGAAGTGAGTTTCTCCAAGTGTTTCAATGGGGTAAAGCATACATAAAAAAGCGCTGAATGCCCCGATCAGACCATAAGTAATTTTATGCTTTATATTCAGGATCTGATTGATTTTAAATGGAAAAAGAGTATTAGCGTTATACGTTAACGACAGAAGGATTGTGATATTAACTAGTAATGTTTTAATGAGTATAAACAAATGAAAGCCTCCAAGAAATCTTTAAACATGCCTTTATTAGTCTTAAACCTTCATAAGATATCAAATAAATCCGCTTATTACAAGTGATGAAGATTCATTTTTCGTTTGTTTTGGGGAATTAAACAGTATAAAGACCTTCATATGGCTTGAACACAGCTTTAAAGTCAAGAGTTTAAATGTTTATTTGTTAAAGGCACGGCAGACGGATTCCGTGTTTCTTTCATTTTCGACTGATTAAAACTGTGAAGGACCATTCCAATGATGATGATTCCGAGTCCTATCAAACTGATCCAATCAGGCAGCGGCGCAGACAATAAAACAATTTCCCCAATCATCACAAAAAGGACCTGAGTGGATTGAGTTGCTTCAACGGAAGCGAGTTTTCCCTGATGATTGCTTACCCGGTCGGTTGCAAGGAAGAATAAAATCGTCGCAATAACCCCTGAGCTTATTGCAACAATAAAGGATTGAAGCACCTGCTCAGCAGACGGGAACCCGGCATGGATATAGCCGGCGGATGCAATAATCAGCCAAAAGGGTATCGTAACAATCGTCATACCGAAGACCCTTTGAAATGTATCCACTCTTCCTCCGCACACCTCCATCATTTTTCTATTCCCAAGTGGATAGGCGAAGGCAGCGATCACTACAGGTAAAGAACCGAGGACCACTGTTTTCATTGAAAGAGATTGAGCATTGGGAATGTGGATGAATACAATTCCAATCAGGATAAAGACCGATATGATAAGTGAACGTAGAGGTATTTTTTGCTGGATATGTACAACGCCTGTTGACGTTTGAACCTTCTCAATGAATAATGGACCAAGCAGTGTCCCTGCCACAATCGTCAGCTGCCATGTACCGGCAACAAGCCAGCCGGGACCAAACGCTGCTGCATAAGTAATAGGGGCATAAAATAATACAAATCCTACAAAACTCCAGCCTATCCACGGAAGCGGGTTTTTTAGGATTTCGGATAGTACCTGTTTCATATTTTTCCTTGCAAGTATGATCACGAGAAGAAAAGGCACCATGAATAGAAACCTTAACGACGAGCTCCAAAGCCAGCTCCCGCCTGAAAGTTCCATCGACCTGTTCAAAATAAATGTAACTGCAAAAAACATAGAAGCGATTATCCCTAACATCAATTCCTTCATATATACCATCCTTTTTATACATATATTGTTAATATATTAAACGTAAATTACAAAATAGTATACTTTTTTATATGAAAATTTTTAACGAAATTGAAAATGAAGTGCGCCAGCTGGTTACAGTAGCAGGTATTTAAGCAGTTTTCTAGAATATATACGATAAAGAGATAAAAACGGATTAAAAAGGAGGGAAACCAGTTGGAAGATGGAGAAATACTGGAACGACCTAAAGTCATGCATAAAAAAATCCCTTTGAAAGAGATGATTAAAAGGGTCATATTGATTACAATCGGAGCAATCACCATGGGGGTGGGGCTTGAAATCTTCCTTGTACCGAATAATGTTATCGATGGCGGAATTGTCGGGATATCGATTATTTTAGCCCATTTAACAGGGTTGAAACTAGGACTTTATATTTTTGTTTTGAATATCCCGTTTTTCTTTATAGGCTATAAACAAATAGGGAAGACGTTTGCCATTTCTACGCTTTATGGAATAATCGTACTTTCCATCACTACCATCTTCCTGCATCCAGTACCTGCTTTCACTCACGATATCATGCTTGCGGCATTATTCGGGGGAGTGGTTCTTGGAATTGGGGTGGGGATTGTCATTCGATACGGCGGATCGTTGGATGGGACAGAGATACTAGCGATTTTATCGAGTAAGAAGCTCCCCTTTTCAGTCGGTGAAATCATCATGTTCCTGAATCTGTTCATCCTGGTGAGTGCCGGGTTTGTATTTGGGTGGGACAGAGCGATGTATTCACTTCTAGCTTATTATGTAGCATTTAAGATTATTGACATTACCATCAAAGGACTGGATGAATCAAAGTCGGTTTGGATCATAAGTGAAAATTACGAGCAGATCGGTGACGCACTCCTCCATCGCCTCGGCCGGGGAGTGACATATCTTAAAGGAGAAGGAGCATTCTCTGGCGACGATAAGAAAGTCATCTTCTGCGTGATTACGAGACTTGAAGAAGCAAAGCTTAAAGATATCGTGACTGAACACGATCCATCCGCCTTTCTTGCTATCGCAGATATCGCAGAAGTCAGGGGAGGAAGATTCAAGAAAATGGATATCCATTAACGGGTCTTCTTTTGGGAAATTATGTTATTCGGTTATCGACTGTATGATAAACGCTAATGTTGAGATGTATAAATCGTATCGGTGTTCTAATAAAGGTGATTGGAAACATTTTAAAATAACTGATGTAGATGAAATTCCTTTAAAAGAGGCTGGAACAAAAGTGTTTTAGTCTAAGTAAAACCCGAATTAATTTGCCTTCTGACTGGCAAATTAGTTCGGGTTTTTATTTTGTTCAATGTACATTTAAATATTATCTCTTTCCAGCGGTTGATTTGCGTGCAATACAAAGACTCCCTCGAAAAGCGAAGTCTTGCAGGAAATCATCAGCGGTAGTAAGAACATACTCAGAACTTGTTCATCTTTATGGCCTGGTTTATTCGTTTTGTCCCAGCCTCTTTTGTTATTTGGACAATGAAAAATAAAACAATACATATCTTTTATATAAAAATAATTATTATTTGTATAAGTTTACTTTACTTTTATTAAAGAAATATTTATAATGTGAATATAAGTAAAAAAGTAGGTGTTATATTTGAAAGAGGACTTTGGAGATTCAATTGAAAATAAAGTATATGAACACAGAGTATTAAGGCGAATGTCGCAAAAGGAGTTAGCCGAAGCTGTTGGAGTTTCTAAACAAACCATCTTTGTAATGGAGAAAAATAATTATTCCCCATCCCTTGTATTAGCGTTTAGAATAGCTAACTACTTTGAAGTAGACATTAATGAGTTATTTTTATACGTGAGAAAGGATGAGAAATAATGATTGATGTTTTAAATAATTGGATGGCAGAAAGCTCACAAAACTTTAATATTATTGTTGCATTGACGATGATTTTACATGCGGGGTCAATATTTATGCTAATTTATATTGGTAAAAAATTTGGTAAACCAGATGAAAGAACAAATGCCATTTATTTAAAAATTACTTCTTGTATGTTTACTACGCAAATGATAATGATTACTATATTTATTTCATTGGTCGATAATAACATTGAATATTTCCGTCAGTTGTTCATTCTATTTGAAGGGATTGTATTTTTAGTCGGAGCAATTTATGCTTTTAGATTATATAGAAAGGATTTCATATAATTTAATATTACAATAGAGATAGAATGAAGATCAGAATCAGGGGATTTTCCTGATTCTGATCTTTTATTAATAGGGAACCAATTCATTAGAAGGGGGGACAAGGTGACCAACCTGTCCATAATGAATGATCCTCAAATATTCTGCCCATACCCTTTTCCGTCCAATTTCTGTGTTCATCCAGCTGCTTCGGGAAACTACAGTGTCATTGTATTTCGTATTAAAAGTGTAAGGAATAAATGACACTCCCTCGGGAAAATGTTTCATGAGTGTTCTGATCTGCCGGCCGGCCGCATGGCTTTTACAAATGACCAATAGTGAATCAATGTTTGAAAAGTCGATGATATCCTTTGCATATAATACATTTTCAAGTGAATTCTTAGACTTGTCTTCATATATGATTTTTTCATTTGGGATCCCTGCCTGAAGAAGATAAGAAATGATGACAGAAGCTTCTGTTATATTTGGTGATTTCCTTCCTTCCCATTGGGGATGGGCCTTGCCAGTCACGCTTCTTCCACCTGTCACAATAATTTTGCGAGCGAGATTAAGGTTATAAGCCTCAATCGCTTTTTCCCAATGGCCTGGATGGGTGCCTGAAAAAACAAAAATCGCATCACATTTCCTGATTGTTTCCCTTCTTCTAAACGTAAGATCGGTTATATGTCCCAATTGTTTTCGATTCATGACAGGCATTTCCATCTCTTTATGAATAATTGGTTTCATTGTAATCCCCCAGTATTGAAATAATCTCCAGCCAACTTTCCCAAATTCTTGATGAGTAGATATGTAAAAAGAAATCAATTCGTTTCTTCGTCCCTGTGCTGTTCTACGCAGGTTTGTTCGTATTATTTCCTGATTATCGTTTTCCCAAATTGCCATATCAAGGTATTATCAGTGTTCAACCATATGCCAACAAGCGTCGATATGAAACGAAGTTGATTGGGCAGAAAAACCGGTGATGAATTCAGTGAACTCTTGGAATCTATCTGCATTATTGCAATACGTTCTATTTTTGTATACCATATTATTCCTCCTTTAACATATATAGTACTTGTTTATTCCGTTTTAATCAATATATTAATTAACTTTATTCTTGTTTATGCTCTTTTGTGTTTGAAAAGAGTTGCGAATTGTCATAATAGC
>NZ_JABMCR010000319.1 GCF_013179555.1 Bacillus haikouensis | reverse complement strand
GATTGCAAAGAAAGATCCTGTTTCTCTGGAGCGATATTCCACCTTTGTAGAATACTTAAGCTATGGAGTTGTATTTGCTTTTCCTTGCATGCTGCTATTGTTAACGTACATATTTAAAAAGCGGGGGGATTTCTAATGAGAAAGATTCTGTTTATATTCTTTTCTTCATCTCTTCTGGCAGGCTGCTGGGATCAAAACCAGCTAAAGGACACCAGACTTGTCAACGGCATCAGTTTTGACAATGCTGAAGAACCCGATAAAATCCTGGGAACAGTCCGTGCGATTAATGTCCGCGGGGCTGGAGGAGGTAAGTTCGAGGTTACGGATGAATTCTATGTTTCCGAAAATAAAACGGTAGGCCAGCTTGAAATGGATCTGCAAAATAAAGTTTCCGGGAGGATGAGTGCAGGAAAAGCATTTATCATCATTGTGGGGGAAGAATTGGCCAAAACCAAAGGCATCAATTCCTTATTAGAACCGATTATCCGTTCGACCAGAGGCTATATATCTTCACGTATCATCATATGTGAGGGAAAAGGCAATGATATATTATCATTAAAACAAAATGAAAGTCCGATTGTGTTTGAAGTGGATGATCTTCTTCTTGGCGGTGAAAAAGAGTCATACATTCCTACAGAAACCAGCTTTACGATATGGAACAAAATAACAGATAATTCGACTGATGTCATCATTCCCTTTATTAAAAAAGATAACCAAAACATCCTGCGCCTGGCAGGGTCGGCCTTATTCAACAGTGATAAATTCACCGGAACGACTTTAACAACCAGTCAAACTACACTACTGTTAACCCTTAGGGACGATAACAAAAATAGGACAAAAGTGAATATAGAAGCAGCAGAATTAAGCCAGCCCCTTACCATTACTATAGAGAATAGTAAGATTAAAACAGATGTTGTGAAAGAAAATGGAAAAGTGACATGCCATATCAAAGCAGACTTACAAGCAAGAGTCGTAAGCTACTATGATGAAGAAACTCAAGAGAATATCAACTCTTTAAATAAACTATCTTCAAGAGAACTCACCAAACAAGCGAAGGAGTTAACCAATATCTTAATAGAAGCCAATAGCGATGCTTTAGGGATCGCTAAAGAATTATCAACAAAATACCCTGAAAGCTGGAATCCGGATACATGGAAAAAAGAGTATCAGCAAGTGGAGTTCAAGCCTGTAGTAAACGTTGAAATTCTCGGTTCCTACAATATCCGTTAATGCCTCCTTAGTTCGTCCTATCCAATCACAAAGGGAACCCTCTCAATGAATGTCCCCTTTGGTATTGGAATCGAGCAAGTGCATCAGTCATCTGTTTCTTGAACAATTGTGCTTCAGGAGCAATATGAATTGTTGTCTATTTCACATGACCTTCTTAGACAATTCTACTAGTGGCACGATTCACCAGAAATCGGCACAATAAAAATAAATATAGTAATAATGCCGGTTAAGAATCTGCATCGCTGCCTTCTGGGACTATGTTCAAAAAAACAGATTGATCACTGCCAAAAAAATGTTCTTACTCCGGTTGATCTCCTGCGACATTCACTTGAAAAGTAACGCCAAACTTGTCTTTTACCTGCCCGTACAATGGGCTCCAATCCGTCTTCTGAAGGGGCATAATCACTTGTCCTCCGTCTTCCAAAGCCGCGAAGACTTCCCTGGCCCCTGCCTCATCTTTGGGGTGAATCGCAATCTGAATTGCATTGCCTTGCTCATAAGGCATGCCTGGGTACGTATCGGAGAACATGAGATTATCGCTGCCGACTTGTAAGTGTGCATGCATAACGCGTTCCTTCATGTCATCCGTCAACGGATGATCCGGGTCCGCCGGCATATCTCCGAACGTCATGATACCTATCACTTTCCCGCCAAGCGCTTTCTCGTAAAAATGGACCGCTTCTTTCGTGTTTCCGTCAAAAACCAAATACGGGTTCATACTAATAGACATCATTCAACAGCTCCTTAGTTCGAATTTTTTTAGGGCGTTAAGTAAATTCCAACTGCCAGTTACATCAGCTTTTATTACCCATAAATATATTTTACATCGCAGAACATATGTTCGTCAACAACCATTATCATAAGTAAGAATTTTTCTTTCAAAAAACAGGGCACTGATCACTCATAAATCCCCTTTCATTTCTGAATATCCCAAGAACTTTGTTTCAAGTTCAATTTCATTAATCTTCTCTTCATAATAGACCTTGTAGGCCTTAGCATTTGGTCTTGAACTAATGATCCCATGTATGTCCTGGTCTATGTAATGCACAGCGGCTCCATCATCAGCTGCAATCCCAGGTTGTATCACTCCGGAGTGGATGAATCTATGATAGGCAGGTCTTCTTTCGGTTTCCCCATCGTAATGCGGACAATTGCTTCCTTTTAAGAAACCCAGACATTTAATAGGTTCCAACCCATCACCGTAGGAGTCTGTAACGCCCTCTTCAAACCAGCAAATCGAACCTGCACTTATACCTGCCAACACGATTCCCTGCTCCCAAGCCTTTCTTAAAACAGCATCCAATCCCCACTCTTTCCACAAAACCAGCAGGTTCTTCGTATTTCCGCCTCCCACATAAATAATATCCTTCTCTAATAAAAATCCCTCTAAATCTCTTGTCGGTGGTTTAAACAATGATAAGTGTGATGGCCGGCAGTTTTCTTTATCAAAGAAGGTATAATATTTGGAGATATACTGGTCTGAATCACCACTTGCGGTTGGAATAAAACAGATCTTCGGATTTGGTTTATCGGACTGATTAAGTATATATCGATCCAACAACGGATTCTCAGGTTCCATGGAGAACCCCCCACCGCCCAGAGTTATGATTTGTCTCACCATTTAACATCCTTTCTTTATATGAATAGTATAAGCAGCCTCCAGGAAGAATCCGGATAAATAAAAGCGGAAAAACCGAAGCTTCTTCCTGTCCATTAAAAATTTGACAGTTATTTACGTCACCAAAAAATCAGACAGGTCCCTTTGATGGGATTTAAAATACAAACACATGTGCTATAATAAATATACAATAGCAAGCAGGGTGGGCAGCAGCTGGCACTCTCCTAAGAAGGGGGGTGTTGCTGATATGGTTACGGTAAGTGACGTTCTTCAATTACTAATTGGATTCGGATCTTTAGTTGTTGCAGGAATATCGCTGGTTGTAGCAATCATTGCTGTAACACAAAAAAAGTAACCCACCCTGTTCAGTTTGGCGACTAGTAGGGAAGGTTACTTTCATGATGGTCAGACTGCTGTTCATCAAGCAGGCTATTGTATGTGAGAGGAGTCTTAGAGTACCAGCACTAAGACTTCTCTTTTTACTATTTGCATCTATAGTTTAATTATACTGAAACTTTGCATAAAGGTAAAGGGTTTCACGATCATGATCACTTCGAGTTTTGCATCCCGTTTATCTTTTTTTGTTCTAATTAATCTTTATAGTCCCAATCCCTCAAACGATCTTAACAGGAGTACTTTCGTTATATCACTTCTTCTACAATCGATTCACCTTCGCTTTGATCACGATCGAGCCATTTCCAGCTTTCATGCAGCCTTATTCTGCCATCGGATAGAATCTCAGGAGTGGAATCACATTGACCTCCTCTTATATCGTTTTGAATGTTTACATGGTTATATTTAAACGTTAAACTGCCATTTTCTCTCACGATGCCGATCAAAGTTCCTTGAACAATATCTCCCCCGCTGTATGTTGCTGACAGGATGTTTCCTTCTTGTTTATATTCAAAAAACGTTTTGGATGAAACCTCCCCATTTGTTGTATTTTCAGTTGATACAAACGTACGCCCATCATAATTGATCACGCTTAACACTCCTTGATTTTCAATTTTCAAAAAGTTTACCATAAATATAATCTTTTCTCAGCTTTAAAGTTTATGGTTATTTCATTTAACTTCATTAACGATAAAACAAATCGCTCTTTTTCTATTTAATGGTTTGTATAACCTTTAGATGATACAAAGAAATCCAAATAACGTTGAATTATTAACAAAAAACATTGAAATACTAGAAGAAAAACTGGAGATGACTTATATGGATGGCACCGTAAAGGAGTTAATGGCATTACAACAAAGATACGCCGATTTGGCTATTGAAAATTGGTTATCAGATGCGGTTTTTAATTCAAGCTGGTGGTTTCTTTTAATCCTATCTGTGGTACCCTGGTT
>NZ_JABMCR010000318.1 GCF_013179555.1 Bacillus haikouensis | reverse complement strand
AGTGCATTGGCAGGTGCCATAATTTCAGGTGCTTCTGAAGAGGAACAAAACAAACTTGAAAATTTTGCCCACCATATAGGACTGGCTTTCCAAATTCAGGATGATATCCTCGATATCGAAGGAGCAGAAGAATTGATCGGTAAACGGACGGGGAGCGATGAATCCAAACAAAAAAGTACGTATCCCGGACTGTTATCCATGGAAGGTGCAAAGGGAAAACTTCAATTCCATTTGGATGAGGCTTTGGCTTCACTTGCTGATCTCAATATGGATACAGCACTGCTCGAGCAAATCGCCTATCTTATCGTCAATCGCAACCATTAATTGTTCTTTATATTTGAGGAAATCATAATATATGTTATAATACTACTATAAAATATTTGGGTGGTGCAGTATTCTAGTCAATCCACCAATCCTGAAGGTGGGCCTAAAAATCCACTAAAGGGCACATCGATGAAGTTCCTGGACTTGGCTTGAGGCGCCCAGCTTTGGGTCATATCTGGGAGTAAGGCTTGAGGGCGATCCACAATGGCATGTGGGCGTTGACCCGCAAGCCGCGGAGGCTCTGTATCTCTCGCTGGCATAAAGCATGTGCAATGAGTACAGAGTATGAACCTGCGATTGTGATGAAGTTGATCACTAGCAGCGTAGCCTGCCTTGAGTGAAGAGAGAGGGGATTATGGTTACAAAGTACACATCAGTTGGCCATTGATATGTGCTTTTTCGTCCATATGAAATCCTCTTTGCAAAAGAGGCTAAGGATTGTGTTAAGGGTTGTTGAGGAAAACTCCTAGACTGTTCATTGGACATATATCGGGGATTATAGTGCGGACTAAGTGGTAATCCAGTCTAGCTTGTGGTGACGCGGCTAAGTCGGGTTTAATGGGAAACCGCCGGTATGGCAACATCCGGTACCTGATTGGGAAAACCTACTGGACCTAAGCTGCAATTTTTACTCTATATATGACCATCCAATTACATAGTTATGAACGATATTTACACAGAGAAACGGTGTGTGTAGACGATAATGAATGATACATTGAAAAACTCAATAAAATGGAGTCTCAGTATTGCCGTTATCACATTCGTGTTAGCGGCTATTTTTTCAGTTGCATCAAATATGGTACTGAACGGAGTGCCATGGGGTACAGGTTTATTTGTGGTGCTCATCATCGTGTGTATCGGTATCTTTTTTGATATGCTTGGAATAGCCTCGACTGCAGCGGACGAAACACCCTTTCATGCCATGGCGGCAAAAAAAGTATACGGTGCAAAATATTCCATCAAAATCGTCAGGAATGCCGATCGTTTCGCGAGTTTCTGTAATGATGTAATCGGCGATATATCAGGAATCATTAGTGGAACAGCATCCGCCATCGTCATCATCCAACTGGCTGTTTCCTTTCAGCTCGAAGGCGGTTCTCTTAAAGAGTATATCGTGAGTGTCACATTGACGAGTATCATCGCCTCATTGACTGTAGGGGGAAAAGCACTTGGAAAAACGTTTGCGATTACATATTCAAAGGATATAATATTTAGAGTCGGTACCGTTCTTCAGTTCGTTGAAGACCGGTTTCATATAGTTCTGATAAAAGATAAAAAAGATCAAAAAAAGAAAAAACGCAAAACAGAGAAACAAAATATATAGTGATGAAAGTGAGTGGACCCAATGGATTTACTATCAATTAAAGAGCCTTCTTTTTTGAAAACGATGAGTAATGAGCAATTAGAAGAGCTTAGTGAGGAGATACGCCGGTTTTTAATCCAGAACTTATCAAAAACCGGAGGTCATATTGGTCCGAATTTAGGTGTAGTGGAACTGACGTTGTCCCTTCATAAACATTTTAACAGCCCCATGGACAAGATCATATGGGATGTAGGGCACCAATCTTATGTACATAAGATTTTAACCGGCAGGGCATGCCAGTTTGATACATTAAGGCAATATAAAGGACTGTGCGGATTCCCTAAAAGAAATGAAAGCGAGCATGATGTATGGGAAACAGGTCATAGTTCTACATCACTTTCAGCAGCAATGGGAATGGCGATAGCTCGTGATGTAAAAAAAGAAAAGTCATTCATCATCCCTGTTATTGGGGACGGTGCGCTGACGGGCGGTATGGCTTTGGAAGCACTGAATCATATCGGCCATGAAAAGAAAGACATGATCGTCGTATTGAATGATAATGAAATGTCAATTGCCCCAAATGTGGGAGCACTGCATAGTGTACTTGGGCGATTGCGTACTGCAGGCAAGTATAACTGGGTGAAAGACGAACTTGAGTATATTCTGAAGCGTATTCCTGCAGTTGGCGGGAAACTTGCCAGTACAGCGGAAAGAGTGAAGGACAGCCTGAAATACCTGTTTGTATCCGGTATGTTCTTCGAAGAACTTGGATTTACTTACCTTGGTCCGATCGATGGGCATGACTTTGAAGAACTGGAAGATAATATTCAGTATGCGAAGAAGACTAAAGGTCCTGTATTACTTCACGTTATAACGAAAAAAGGGAAGGGATTCCACCCTGCAGAGTCTGATAAAAAAGGAGACTGGCATGGAACAGGACCTTATAAAATTGATACAGGCGACATCATAAAGCCAGTCAATGCACCTCCTTCCTGGAGCGGTCTTGTCAGTGAGACGGTCAGGAAGATTGCCAGAAAAGACGACCGTGTCGTTGCTATTACACCGGCGATGCCCGTGGGATCGAAGCTGTTGGGATTTGCAGAAGAATTTCCCGGCCGGATGTTTGATGTGGGAATCGCAGAACAGCATGCGGCGACAGTGGCAGCAGGACTTGCTACGCAGAATATGAAGCCGTTTCTTGCTATTTATTCCACTTTTCTGCAAAGGGCATATGATCAAGTGGTACATGATATCTGCAGACAGAATCTGAATGTTTTTATCGGGATTGATCGGGCAGGTTTGGTCGGAGCTGACGGAGAGACCCATCAAGGTGTTTTTGATATCGCCTTCTTAAGACATCTTCCTAACATGGTGATCATGATGCCGAAGGATGAAAACGAAGGCCAGCATTTGGTGAACACGGCCATGCACTATGATGAAGGACCGATCGCCTTAAGATATCCAAGAGGGAACGGGTACGGGGTACCGATGGATTCAGAATTGAAAACCATACCAATCGGATCATGGGAGATATTAAAGCAAGGTAATGACGCTGTTATCCTGACTTTTGGGACCACGATACCGATGGCGATGGACGCTGCGAATGAGCTCGAGAAACAAGGCGTCTCCGTGCGTGTGGTAAATGCCAGATTCATCAAGCCCTTGGATGAGAAAATGTTGAAATCCATTTTTGAAGAAGAAATCCCTGTACTTACGGTAGAAGAAGCGGTTCTTCAGGGCGGTTTTGGAAGCTCGGTACTTGAATTTTCACAAGAAAACGGCTTCCGGGACTCGGTTATCGAACGAATTGGAATTCCTGATTATTTCATTGAACATGGAAGCGTAAAGGAATTACTAAATGAGATCGGTATGACGAAAGAAAATATAATCGATCGCATTCTTACAATAACACCAAAAAAACAAAAAAGGGCTTAATACTTTATGAAAGCAAAAAAACAACGTTTAGATGTACTCTTGGTTGAGAGAGGATTGATCGAAACAAGAGAGAAAGCAAAAAGAGCTGTCATGGCAGGTCTTGTCTATTCAAATGAAGTGAGATTGGACAAACCCGGAGAGAAAGTAAGTGAAGATGTCGAGCTTACGATCAAAGGTAAAATGCTGCCTTATGTCAGCCGGGGCGGACTGAAGTTAGAAAAGGCCTTGAAAGTGTTTGATATTGACGTGAAAGATAAGGTCATGATCGATATCGGCTCATCAACAGGTGGATTTACGGACTGCGCCCTTCAAAATGGCGCAAAATCATCTTATGCAATCGATGTCGGTTACAATCAGTTAGCCTGGAAGTTAAGACAGGACGAGAGGGTTGAAGTGATGGAAAGAACCAATTTCCGTTATGTAACACCTGCGGATTTACCTGGTGAAATGCCATCCTTTGCGTCGATTGATGTTTCGTTCATTTCACTTGCGTTAATTCTGCCTGTCCTAAGAACTCTCTTAGTTCCCGGTGGTGATTGTATTGCACTGATTAAGCCGCAATTCGAAGCGGGTAAGGATCAGGTCGGTAAGAAAGGGATTGTCAGAGATCCTAAAGTTCACCATGCTGTTATTGA
>NZ_JABMCR010000317.1 GCF_013179555.1 Bacillus haikouensis | reverse complement strand
ACAGATTTTTAGAAAATGGCAGTGATATAATACAGCTGTTTTATTTTAATTTTATTAATTATTGACATTTCTGAATATTATACTGTATAGTGTATAATGTATACATTAAACATATGTGAGGTTTTATCATGGACAAGTTTAATTTGAAACCTGTACAAAAGAAAAAAACTACAAAAGAAATTGTATATGAACAGGTTAAAAAAGCTGTTTTAAATGGAACGATTGGCAAAGATGAAGTACTAACTGAGACGCTCCTTGCAGACAAGCTAGAGACATCTAGGACACCAGTTAGAGAAGCAGTTGCCGATCTAACAAAAGATGGACTATTGGTTCATATCCCGAGAAAAGGCTTTAAGGTGCGTAGGATTACTGAGAACGAAAAAGAACAAATTATCTTTTTAAGAGTTTCTATTGAAACAGAAGGGCTCCGCAAACTGGTTGGTTCTGTGAAGGAAGAACAAATCGATTTGTTAAGAGGAATCATTTCCAGTCAGGAAATGGCCATGAAAGAAAATGACCGAGTTCAATATATAGAGTTGGACCAACTCTTTCATAGAAAGATTCTTGAGTTTGCAGATCAAAATCTTTTAGAACAAATCCTATTAGAGTTGTATAACTTAGCAAGACTTATTGGGCACCAGGCATTAATGAAAGAAGGAAGAATGGAAGAGGTTATTAAGGAGCATAATGACATTCTTAACGCATTGGAAGCTAAGGATAGTGAGAAGGCTTTAGAATTAATGAATAAACACTTGCAAAAAACAAGAGAAACTGTTAAGGCTGTTGAAAAACAATAGTTTTTTCTTTCAGGATTAATGTAAGCGATAACATAGGAGGGCAAAAGAAATGACACAAACGCAAACAAACTTAAGGTTTCACCAAATTGAAGTGGATGGGCATAAAGAAAGCCTACAACTCAACGCAGCTTACTGTATCGGTTACACAGGCAGAAATAAAGAGAAAACCTTTTTACATGTTAAGGAATTAGCTGGAATTGGAGTACCTGAGCCGGAAGAAATTCCATCTCTTTACCCGGTGAGACAAAGCAGCCTGACACAAAACGGAACACTTGAAGTTTTAGGGAACCAAACGAGTGGTGAGGCAGAGATTGTATTGATTTTTGGGAATAAACCTGAAGAGATCTATGTAACGGTTGGCAGTGATCATACAGACCGTTCGCTTGAAACGATTGATATTAATAAATCAAAACAAGTATGTGATAAGCCGTTTGCAAAGAAAGCATGGAAACTTGATAGAATTGTAGGCCACTGGGACAAGTTGGAACTATCTTCTCGAATTTATGTGAATGGGAAGTGGGAAGATTACCAACAAGATACGATTGAAGCGATTATTCCACTGCAAGAAATAAAAGACTATTTATCCCGTAAAAAAGTTTCTTTTACAAATAGCATTGTATTTTCAGGAACGGTTCCATTACTTGATGGTTTTAAATATGGAGAAAAGTTTAGAATGACATTTACTGACCCAGTTTTGGAGGACAAAATAGTCTCAGAATATGAAATCGTAAAAATAGGATAGGGGTGAATAATATGAAATTTTCCTTATATCAAATGGATATTTTTCCGGGTGAATCAGATAAAAACAGGGAAAAAGTCAAAGCATGGGTTGAAAAAGAGGTAGAAAATAACAACCCTGATACGATTGTTCTGCCTGAAATGTGGACAACAGCCTATACTCTTGCAGACCTTGAAGATTTGGCCGATCAAAATGCAGAACCTACCAAAAGCTTTTTGGAAGAATTGGCAGCTAAATATAAAATTAATATCATCGGCGGTTCAATAGCAAATAAAGTAAACGATGATATTTATAATTCCTCTTTCGTAGTGAATCGCAATGGAACAACTGTTTATCAATACGACAAAGCACATCTAGTGCCGATGTTAAATGAACATACCTATTTAACAGGAGGTAAAAAACCTGCAGAGGTGTTCGAGCTAGACGGAATAAAAATGGGACTGATTATTTGTTACGATTTGCGATTTCCGGAACTTATTCGTTCTCTTGCCCTGGAAGGTGCACAAATATTACATATAGTAGCGGAATGGCCGTTAGCACGGCGTTCACACTGGAGAAATCTTCAGTTAGCCAGGGCGATTGAGAACCAGATGTATGTTCTATCCTGTAATCGGATCGGAACCTATGACGACGTGGAATTTGCTGGTACTTCAATGGCTATAGATCCGTGGGGAGATATTCTTTTAGAAGGATCCGTTAACAAAGAGGAAACGTTAATGATATCTCTTGACCTTGAGAAAGTAAAGCAGGTTAGAAATGATGTGCCTATTTTTACAAGCAGGGTGCCTCATTTATATAAAACAAATTTATAAGGGGGATAAATAATGAAACTCAAGAACATTTTTCTATTCATTATGATTGCACTGTTACTTGTAGTGGGAACAGCATGTTCAAGCTCTAACACTAGTGGTGATTCAGAAGGCTCTGAGGATTCCGTCACATTAAAGCTGGCCCATTCAGGCTCTGATTCACATCAATATAATATTGCTGCTAAGAAATTTAAGGAAATAGTAGAGGAAAAGACAGATGGTTCCGTCAAAATTGAAATCCATGGAAATGCAACTCTGGGAAGTGAAGCAGATGTAATCGAGCAAGTTATGGATGGATCTGTTGATATGACGACTGTTTCTGCTGACAGTTCTTTTGCAAACACTGTTCCTGAAATGAATGTATTTGGAATCCCTTATTTGTTTGAAGATCGTGAACATGTCTATAGCACACTAGATGGAGAAGTCGGGAAAGACTTACAGGGACTAGTTGATGAACATAATATGAAAGGTCTTGGTTACTGGGAAGTAGGATTCAGACATTTAACAAACAATAAGAGAGAAATTACAAAACCAGAAGATATGAAAGGATTGAAAATTCGCGTTCAACCAGCTCCTGTTTGGGAAGCACACATGAAAGCTCTTGGAGCCAGTCCTACACCTGTTGCTTTTAATGAATTGTATTCAGCACTTGACCAGGGGGTAGTAGATGGACAGGAAAACCCCCTTCCTACTATTGACTCTATGAAATTCTATGAAGTTCAAAAATATGTTGCGCTGACTGCTCACAATTACTCGCCTGCAATTGTTGTAATGAGTAACAATGCGTGGGATAAACTTACTAAAGAACAACAAAAAGCAGTTCAAAAAGCAGTTGATGAAACGACTGAATATCACCGTGAAACGCTTCAAGAAAAAGAACAAGCGATAATAGATAAGCTTGAAGAAAATGGTGTAAAAATTACAGAACCAGATCGCGATGCTTTCCGTGAAGCTACTAAAAACGTTAAAGATGCAGTAAGTTCTGAAGTTCCTGAAGACCTGATTAATCGAATCAAAAAATAACATTTAAATTCCGGGATTCTTTCCCGGAATTATTCATTCATGGAAGGAGGAAGCCGTATGGTTTTCAGCAAAATCGATACCTTTCTTGGCAAGCTGTTGGAAGTCATTATTACTATATGTTTATCAGTAGCAGTGATTGTAACTTTTCTGCAAGTTTTATTTCGTTATGTGCTTCAACAGCCGCTTAGTTGGTCACAGGAAGTATTAATGATTAGTTTTGTATACAGTGTGTTGTTTGGAGCGGCCCTTGCCATTAAAAACAGAGAACACCTTGCTGTAGATGTTCTTGAGAATGCTCCAGAATGGTTCTCAAAAATATTAAACATTCTTGAATTTATTATCGTCGGTATTGTAATTATTTTGTTGATGTATTTTGGATATCTTTTAGTAATGGATAACTTTGAATCTGGCCAAATTCTCGGCATTCTTCCTTTAAAAAAAGCGTATGTTTACCTTGCTATTCCTTTTAGTGCTTTTTTCATGTTCTATTATCATATTAAGAAGGTGTTTTCATGATTTGGTTAGTTGTCCTGTTGTTTCTACTAATCTTGTTAAGAATACCAATCGCTTTTGCATTAATGTTCGTATCAATTTTCGGAATCGTAATTGTAGATCCAGGCTTGTTAACAAATGTTCCGAGAAAAGTATTTAGCGGAATAGATAATTTTACGCTTGTAGCCGTACCTCTCTTTATTTTAGCAGGAGAAATTATGACCAAAGGCGGAATATCAAAACGACTTATTAATTTCTCGAAAACACTTGTTGGTCCTTTACCGGGTGGTTTGGCGATGGTAGTTGTTCTAGCGAGTATTTTCTTCTCGGCCCTTACTGGAACAGCAATTGCAG
>NZ_JABMCR010000316.1 GCF_013179555.1 Bacillus haikouensis | reverse complement strand
ATTTCGATTACAACCCGATAGGAGGATGATTAGTAGGATGGAGATGAGCATTATTTTTCTATTCAATTGTGTGCCCTCCTGCATAATGTGTTTACCCTTTACATTTTAACAGTCTGGGAATATAAAATAAATCCACAATGAAAACAATGGAATCATTACCATTGAATGGCAATGTAATCTCTTATATTATTCATTTCTGTCACATGAGAAAATCAGGTCCTTATGTTCAATTATAAATTCATTAAAATTTCTAAATTCCTGGGAGTGGGATTTTGTGAGGGGAATGATATATGTGGAGCCCTGTTAAAAGGTGAATCTGTTTCATAAGAGAGAATTTTTATATCATGGATGCGTTTTTATGTGTTCTTAAAATTCTCCCTCCATTATTTTTGATACTGCCCTTGGATAAAATTCTACTTCACCGCCATCTTGTTGGTATGGATGGTTTTATTGCAAATTGCTTTTAGGATAAACATCTTTTCTTGAACACTCAGCATTCTCCATGACTTAGCACGAATGATCATTTTAATCCCTCCCGCTTACCTTTATTTGTATACTGTTTACCTCCACTTGAACGATTACAAACCATACAAATACCGACAACGAGGCAAATAAAAATACTTTCTCCGACAAATCTCTTTGCTGAAGAAAGTAAAAATTAAAGCGTTCCTGTCTTTTTTATATGTATTTTGTATTTTTACAGATAAAATTATTTACTTTTTTTGTTTGAAACGATGTTTATAAAATGATGCAGTACTCTTGCCGTCAGTCCCCAGATCACTTTATCCTCGTAATAATAAAAGTGCTCTTTCACAGACCTTGCCTGCCAATCATAATTCTCTCCGCCTGGTATCTGTTTATAAGGGAAATTCGCTTCAGGCTGAACTGAGAATTTAATGTCATATAACTCTGGTTCCTTTTCTTGAAGAACTTTTATCGGGGAAGTAAACACTTCCTCTACTTCATCCCCGTTCGGTTGCAAATCCTTTTGCTCGACATTCAATCTCCCGGCGAACGGGTAAATGATCGTGCCGAAAGGAGAGACTAGATAGTCCAGCGGATGAATATCGGTAATCAAATCCTGGTTTATCCCCAATTCTTCAGATGTTTCCCGTATGGCCGCTGAACTGGCATCTTTGTCACCCTTGTCGATCCGTCCACCCGGAAAGCAAATTTCACCCGGTTGTCTTCGCATTTTGTATGATCTGACTTCAAACAAAATATGAGTTTCACCGTTCACTTCCATCAACGGTACCAATATGGCATACTCCCTGAAATCTTCACTCCCCAGTACCTTTGGGATTCGCCCCTTTAATAGTTGAATGATGCCTTCTCCGTCCATTCCTTCACCCCCGTACAGCTGTCTATTCATTATAATATGAACAGCAACAGCTACCAAATGATAAGATCCATCTTTAGTTACAAAAAAACCGGCAAAAAACTGTATGCCGGTTTCAATCCCATCATTACTGAGGTGTATGATTCTTTTCCCATCCCTGAATGCCATCATCTTCAATGATCCCCAATGTGACATCCGTTATATCAGGATCAGATGTCAATTGTTCCTGAATCGCAAACTTAATGTCATCCGCCTGAGATAACGGCAGCCCCTTTTTCAGCTCAAGATAAGCTTCAACATGATAGTATCTTCCTTCTTGGGTGATTCTCATTTTAAATATATCCATCACCATTTCATGTTCAAGGATCATAGCAGCAACTTTGTCTTCCACTTCTTTTGGTGCAGCAACACCAATCAATCCGATCATATTATCATACCCTACCCTGAATGCCACTCCCACCATCAGGAATCCGATGATGATGGTGACGATACCGTCCATTAGCTGAAACGGTGTGAAATAAGAAACGATTACCGCAATTAGCGCAAGGACTGCTCCTGACACCGCAACTACATCTTCATAAAAGACAAGTCTGGTGGGAGGAGATGCTTTCTTCACATTTTTGATTGCACCTGGTACCATACCAACCCCTTTTCTGATGTCCCTGGCTTCCTCACCTATTTCTTTCATTACCTTTATCAGGATCGCTCCATCTATGATGATATTCAACAGCAAGATGGACACATTGAGCAGAATCCCCTTTACCTCTGCCGGGTGATTAAGCAGGTGAATACCTTCCTTGATTGTTTCATAAGCCATGATTGACACAACAATCACCGCGATCATGCAGAATAAATTGATGACGCGGCCGAAGCCTGTTGGAAACTTCTTTGTAGGTTCTTTTTCAGACAAAACACTTCCCACAAAAACAAAACCCTGATTTACAGAGTCTGCCAATGAATGCATGGCAGACGCGAACATTGCCCCGCTTCCGCTGACGAAATAAGCAATTCCTTTTGCAATTGCAAGGACAGTATTCCCAATCATTGCATAAAGAGAGGACTTATTCCCTTTCTTCACTAATTCCCATATCGTTTGCTTGCTCAAAGTGTTCACCCCTGTTTTTTCATGAATAGTTACTTAGTCTTGAGTATGCGCTTTTCCCTTTGGAGGAACCTGCACATTACAGCAATTCAGTCAGTCTTCATTCAATAAAGTTTAGTATTTCTCTATAGAGTAAGTTTCATTAGTGAATTGACGAACCTTTTTAGCTTTCTTATACTGAAAAAACATAAGGAATTCTTTTAAAGAAAATCTTCTACAAGAAATGGAGCACGAAAATGGATTTTACCATTCAGCACCTTTCCTTCTATTTAATACAGGTAGATGGAAAAGGCGAAGAAGCAGATAAGCACTTCAAACACTTTCAAACACTCACTCAATCACAGTATGAGGAAAGCCCTCTGAAGACATTTTTAGATGGAGAATTAACGAAAATCGTCAAAAGAAAGGTGGATCGTCATGCCAAGTCTGATACGGTTCCCACAAAAATTGGACGATTCATCGTAGAACCAGGGCATGAATTGACTTCCAATCCCAACTACAATTTATTTCATAAAACCAGATTCGCTGAAAATAATGAAATGTTCCGGGAGGCTTGTGACCAAATCGTCCAGATGTATATTGAGACAAGTGCCATCAGGGGAGGGGCTCTTTTAGTCGCTTCCGCTAAACTGACGAAGTTCTTCGATGATCCCTTTGTATTCATCATGAAATGCGATTTTGAACCGAAAGTTGCGAGAATCACAGACGAATCAACGCTTATTCACAACGTGGAGATGGCGATCACGACAAAAAATATGAAATCGATACAGTATCCGTATATGCCCGAAGAGGGAATGATGGATTCAGCTGAACTGAAAATACACCAGGCTTCGCATGCCCGTTACTTTGAGGACTTCCTCAAATGGGTCGAATATGAAAAATCAATGCCTGAAATCGTGAAGTCACAAGTGTACGGCATGGTTAAAGAGCATATTGAAGAATCATATGTCGAAGAGAGTGATGAACGTGTTGAATTTGAACAGGCAATGGAAGAATGGGCTATTAGCCCCAAACGTGAACTTCAGGAACGGTTCTCCACCGAGCAGGTAGTGGAAGCAGCCTCTCAAATCATCGAACAGTCTCCTGAAGTGGAATTAAAAGTAAAACTTGACCATGTTTCTGTCAAGGCAATGCTTTCCGACTTCGGGGACAGCATTCATTTAGCGAAAGTGAACGGAAAATATATTCTTATGATTGAAAGCGAATCAGTGTTATTTGAAAAGGGATTTTCCCCTTTGGAGTTTTTAAAACCGGACGACCTGCATGACGTGATTCAGAGGATAGAAACAAAGGAATAATGACTGTTATAGGAACCACAGTAGATCTGTGGTTTTTTTTAATCTGAAGTAACATATACATAAATCGATGTGATTCAATGACAGCGATTGATCAAAACTAGTAAATCAACTAGAATTAGTAAGAAAATTCTTTTTTCTCAGGAGAGGTATTATGTTAAACAATATGGAGCTTACTGATATAAAATCTATGCAGGAGCTTTGTGAAAAGCACGAAGACATCAAGTTGAAATTAAATTGGGATATGCTTGAACAACGCAGCACACGAAATGATGATTATTTTTATTATAAGGAAAAAAAACTGATTGGATATCTTGCTCTATATGGATTCGGAGATAAGTATGAAATATGTGGAATGGTCCATCCCCGCTACAGAGGGCAAGGGATATTCTCCGGATTATTGACAGATGCGCTAAAATCATTAAAGGCAAGGCACGCTCGTTCTCTTCTGATCAATGTACCAGGCACCTCCCTTACCGGTAAAACTTTTGCTGCTTCCATTAGGGCGCAATATGATTTTACTGAATATGAAATGAAGTGGAACCCTGATAGTCTGCTT
>NZ_JABMCR010000315.1 GCF_013179555.1 Bacillus haikouensis | reverse complement strand
GTCGAGAATTTATCAGTAAACAGTGCGAAAAGAGCACAGTAGAGATATTACTGGCAAAATAAAGGGGAAACCACCCTGAATCCCGAATACTATTACCTCGAGGTGAAAACGGATGAAACAATTACTTACCGGCAGGAATCTTTATCTGACAGGCTTACAAGAAGACGATGTCCCGCTCCTTGTAAAATGGAGTGAGAATGAGAAGCTTCAGCGATTACTAGACGCTCTACCGTATAAACCGAAGTCTGAGGATGAAGTGAAGAAATGGATAGCTGGAGAGGAGCATAATTCTTATCGATTGGCCATCCGCTTGAAAGAAAGCGGACGCTTGATTGGCTATGCCGAGCTTGACGGGATTCTCTGGGCACATCGGGTAGGAGGGCTCTCGATTATAATCGGGGAAGAAGTATGCCAGGGCAAGGGATATGGCAGGGAAGCGATGGAATGCGTCTTGGCTTTTGCATTCGAAGAGCTAAATTTACATCGCCTCCAATTGACGGTGTTTTCTTATAATATACGTGCCATCCGTTTATATGAAAGTCTTGGCTTCACTAAAGAAGGGAGCTTCCGGGAATTCCTGCAGAGAGACGGGGAACGTCATGATATGCATTTGTACGGAATGCTATCGGCTGAATGGTATAAACGCAGAAAAGAAGGATAACTCCTTCTTTTTTTGTTTGTTATTTAATTCCGCCTGTATTTAGTCAATTCTTTAGTTCGAGTCTTTTTCTGAAAGTCAACATGATCCCAATGACGACATTCACTATAAAGCAAGCCGCCAGCAAAAACAGTGCCTGAGCATAGCTTACCTTCATTGCGATAAGAGGGGCAATGCTGGTTCCTCCCAATAGAATGAACGAGTAGAGACTAAGGGCCTGACTTCTGTCCTCGCTGCTGATATCCCCTATCAGAGTGATGACGGTAGGTATCAAGAGAGAAATAGACGAGACAAATAGAATGGAAGACATCATTAAAAATATGGGGACAGATGATACAGAAAGGTAAATAAACGCGATGCAAAAGGACAATACGGCAAGGGCAAATCCGAGGAATAACGTTTTATATATCCCGAGTTTTTCGAACAGCCATCCGGTAAACAGGGATAGACTGACACCTAAAAGGCCGAGAAGTCTTGTTTGTAATAAAAGTGCGTCGTCACCAGAGAGGAATCTTGTCAAACTGTCATAATAGAAGACAAAAGAAGAAAGGAGCGTAAACACGATGCCATAGAGCATGAGCAGTTGTTTATTAAGCAGTAATCTGTAAATGACAGCCGCTGTACGCATTTCAGCTCTATCATGTGAAACAGCGGTTTGCGGCAGGTTTCTTTTTCCTGTGAGGAATAAAGTGAGATAAATGATGGAAAAAAATAAAAAGACTGCCGTCCAATGACTGATCCGCGTGATCCCTGCGCTGAGTAACTGCCCGAGAATACCTGCGAACAGAAACCCCGAATTAATCATGGCGAGGAGAAGTGTCCTTTTTTTACCTGAAAACAGGTCATACGTATAGGAGAAAGCCACAGGTGCAAAGCTCCCTAAACAAAACCCCTGGAGCCCTCTAGTGAAGAATAAACTCCAAGAATTAAAAGAAACCATGACCAGAGCTGTTGAAAAGGCGGAAGCAAGCATCCCCAGAATCAATATTTCTCTCTTTCCATACCGGTCAGCAACATTGGCGAATGTTAATAATCCGCATGCATAGAAAAGTGTAAATGAACTGCCTGCGATTACGACGGATTCTGAAGGGATCCCGATTGAAGCGGCAATATCCCCATAAATCGGTATGAACGTATAGATGTTGCTCGCGACCATTATCCCCATGCTGACCAGCAATACAGTAATCAATTTATATGATATCTGCATAGTCTCAATCACCTGCCTTCTTTACTGTATGCAGAAGAGAGAATGGTTTATAATGGACCTAGACAAAAAATCAAAAAACCTATTGGTTATTATAGAAGTAGAGAATAAAAGGAGTGAGAGTATGGCTGTCAGATTTTTGCTGGGACGGGCAGGTACGGGAAAGAGCTACGGAATGCTGTCTGAAATAAAAGAAAAGCTGCTCGAGCAGCCGAATGGAGACCCAATCATATATCTGGTACCTGACCAGATGTCTTTTATATCGGAGTACGAGTTAGTGAATACCCCAGGGTTGAACGGGATGATACGTGCCCAGGTTTTCAGTTTTACCAGGCTGGCTTGGAAAGTCCTCCAGGAAACAGGAGGGATGAGCCGTTATCATTTATCCAGCGTTGGGTTGAATATGATGATCCGAAAAATCATCGAAGAGAACAAAGACGACATGCATATTTTTTCAAAGGCTTCGGAAAAGCCTGGGTTCATTGACCATGTGGAAGCCATGCTGACGGAATTCAAGCGGTATTGCATAAAGCCCCGGGAGCTGGAGGAATTCAAGCAGGAAGAGACACAGTCAAAGGCTTTAAAAGATAAACTTCATGATTTGGAACTTATTTATGAAAAATTCGAAGAGAAACTGCTTGGTAAATATATTGATTCAGAGGATTATTTTCAGCTTCTGGCTGACAACGTAAAAAACTCTGAGCTTCTTAAAGATGCCGAGATTTATATAGACGGCTTTCACAGCTTCACGCCTCAGGAATATCTCATCATTGAACAGCTTATTCAGCATAGCAGGAACGTTACGATCGCTCTGACAGCCGATTCCGACCAGCAGTTTGGTTCAATTAATGAGCTGAGTTTGTTCAGGATGACGAATGAAACCTATGATACGCTGCAGGATATTTGCCAAAGAGTGCACCAACAAGTTGAAGAGGAAGTGTTCGTTAAACCAATCCGATTTAGAAGCAGCACGATGCAGCACATCGAGAAATATTTCGAGAACCGTCCTGCTGTTACCTATACCGGAGGGGATGCACGAAATTCCATTCAGTTTTTGGAAGCATCCAATCGTCGAGCGGAGATAGAGGGGGTTGCACGGGAAATCAGAAAACTTGCCCGTCTCGAAGGCTACAGATATAAAGATATCGCTGTCCTGGTAAGGAATACTCAGGATTACCGGGATAAAATAGAAACGATATTCCAAGATTTCGAGATTCCTTTTTTCCTTGATCAGAAGAGAACGATGCTGAATCATCCCCTTATTGAATTGATTCGTTCCACACTTGAAATCATGAATTCCAACTGGAGATATGAACCTGTATTCAGGGCTGTGAAAACGGATCTGCTATTTCCCTACCAAAAGGAACCCGGTGAGCTGCGGGAGCAGATGGACCGTCTGGAGAATTATGTGCTGGCATACGGAATCAAGGGAGACCGCTGGACGGGAAAAGAGCGCTGGAAGTACCGCCGTTTCAGAGGTCTTGATCATGTGGATTCTCCCCAAACCGACAGAGAAAAAGAGCTTGAGCATGAGATCAATGAACTTCGGCTGTTCATTTCAGCGCCGATCGTCCGTTTCGGTAAACGATTGAAGAAGCAGAGTACCGGGAGAGAATTTTGTGAAACGCTTTTTCTTTATTTAGAAGAATTGGATATTCCGGCAAAGCTTGAGCGATTAAGAATACAAGCTGAAGAGCGTGGCGATCTGGTGGCTGCAAGGGAGCATGATCAAGCATGGAGTGCGGTCATTGAATTATTGGACCAGTATGTAGAAATGCTTGGGGATGAGGAAACGACAATTAAGAAGTTCACTTCAATTTTGGATGCAGGTATAGAATCCATGAAGTTTTCACTGGTTCCTCCTGCAATCGATCAAGTGATCATTGCTGATCTTGAGAAGTCCAGGCTGGCAGACATCAAAGCAGCCTTTATGATAGGAGTCAATGACGGAGTTCTGCCGGCAAAGTTGAGTGAGGAAGGCGTATTGTCAGACGAAGATAGGGAGGCAATGCTTCAAAAAGGTTTTAAGATTGCACCAACAAACCGGACGAAGCTTCTGGATGAGGAATTCGTTGCCTATAAAGCATTTACAACACCGAGTGAAAAGTTGTATATCAGCCATCCGATTGCAAATGAAGAAGGAAAAGCACTGCTTCCATCGTCTTATATAAAAAGGCTGAAAGAAATGTACCCTGAGGCGGATACAAAACTGTTGATCAATGAACCTTCGGAACTGTCGGAAGAAGGGCAGCTGCATTATGTATGTCATCCGAATGTCACGATTTCTCATTTAACTTCCCAGTTACAGCTGAGGAAACGGGAGTATCCGATTTATGACTTCTGGTGGGATGTTTATAACTTCTATGCATCGTCACCGGAATGGAAATGGCAGGCACAGCATATCTTGTCGAGCTTATTCTATGAAAATAAAGCGGGAAGGCTGACAGAAGAAACGAGCAGGGACCTTTACGGTGAGAACA
>NZ_JABMCR010000314.1 GCF_013179555.1 Bacillus haikouensis | reverse complement strand
ATAAACATTCTATTCTATGATATAGTAGATTACTAAGCAAATGAATTATTTGGGGTCTTCGAGACTGTATTTAGTCAACCCCTCTATAATCAAGAAGGGAGACGTATTATGTCACTCGAAACAATAGTTCGAATGCTGGATACACAAGTGAATTTCAAGGAGAGTGAGATTATTCACACTTTCTGTTCCAACGACCAGACACCTGTACTGTCGGTAAATTACCACTTTGACACTGAAATGTTTTTATTAACCTATATTGAAACACAGCGAACGGAGAAATATACAACAATCGATAAGTTGGCAGACACCATCGATCGATTCCTGAATCCGCAGCCACTAGGAGTATGATATAAATAAACCGCCTCGTCCTCTTATCAGGTCGGGGCGGTTTTTGGTCATTGGTCAGGACAACTTTGATATAAAGATGCTTGCAATCCCAAAATAGACAAGCAGTGAAAAGATGTCATTTATAGTTGTGATGAGCGGCCCTGATGCTACGGCTGGGTCAATATTAAACTTATATAGCAGAAGCGGGATGATGGTACCTGCAAGCGTACCGATTATGAGCGTTATCAATAAGGAGCTCCCTACAACAATCCCCAGAGTCAAGCTTCCCTGCCAGATGAATGCAATGGCCGATATCAATATCGCACAGCTGAGACCAATGATGATCCCTACCCACAATTCACGAAATATGAGTTTCACCACCTGTTTGACATCCAAATCCTGAGATACAAGTCCCCTAACGACAACTGCAAGAGACTGGGTTCCCGTATTCCCCGTCATACCTGCGATCATCGGCATGAAAAATGCAAGTGCTACAGCCGACTGAAGCGTATCTGAGAATCCATCAATAATACTACCCGATACGAGTCCGATCAACAGCAGAAGGATGAGCCACGGCAATCTTCTATAAGCAGCAACGAATGGCTTCGTGTTGAAATCAATCGCTTTACCTGAAGCAGAAAGCTTCTCGATATCTTCATTTGCCTCTTGAATCACCACATCGATAATGTCATCTACTGTAATGACACCCATCAGCTTATCATCATCCTTAATGACCGGTATGGATATGAAGTCATAACGGCTGATCAATTTAGCCACATCCTCCTGATCGGTATGGACATCGACTTTGACTACTCTTGTGAACATGATATCTTCTATCCTGTCCTGCATTTCACCGAGAAGCAAATCTTTGTATGAAACTACCCCTACAAGCTTCTTCCACTCATCAATGACATAAAGGTAGTTCAAATACTCAGCAAGCTCGGCAAAATGTTTCAATTTATCGACTGCTTCTCTTACCGTATAGTGTTTAGAAATCCATACGAACCGGTTATTCATAATCCTCCCTGCCGTTTCCGGTGGATAATTCATCATATGTTGAACCACAGCAGATTCTTCCTGCTTCATCTCGGAGAGCAGTTCTTCAATCTGTTCAGGATCAAGGTCAGATAAAAGTGTTGTCAAATCATCATTTTCCATCAGATCAAGTACCTTGGTCGACTTTTCAATTCCCAGCTTCTGCAGGACCTCCAACTGATCTTCTTTCTCTAATTCCTTCATCAGCTCGGTAAGCTGGGTGATGCTTAAATAAAGAAGGAATTTATTTCGATGTTTTGCCGGGAGGTGCTGATACTGCTGTGCCATATCATATGGCTGCAGTTCATCCACGATGTCCTGGAATCCACGTTTTTTGCCTTCTTTTAAACATTGTATAATTTCAAGTGTCAATTCGTATTCTGTAGAAGAAGGTGCCATGTACTCAACTCTCTCTGCATGATTTCGTCATTGATATAATACCCAATTTCAACCATAATGAACATAGTTAAGGAAAACAAATTCAGAGAAAAGAGTTGCATCATGTTGCAAAAATATGTATTTATAGGATTAGCCGGTGCCGCAGGCTCAGTAGTAAGATTTATACTGGGCACTGGGATAGACGCTCATTGGATCTACAACTTCCCACTCGGCACACTTGTAGTTAATCTGATCGGTTGTTTTATATTGGGATGGCTTACCACCTTCATTTTTCAATTTAATAAATTGAACCCCTCAACAAAAGCAGCACTTGGCACAGGCCTGGTAGGTTCGTTCACCACGTTCTCTGCTTTCAGTGTGGAAACTGTTGAGTTGATACTTGAGGCTGAGTGGCTGATAGCATTCCTATACATGATAATCAGTATGACAGGTGGTCTTTTCATGTCGTGGTCGGGTTACAGGTCAGGCAGGAATCTATGGGAGCGTCAAAATTCTGTCATGGAGGATGAAATTTGATGGTTATTCAAGGAATCCTGATTGGCCTAGGGGGATCTTTAGGGGCAATTTCACGCTATTGGGCAGGCAAATGGTTTACAAGCCGAACTTCTTCACTATTTCCGTATGCAACGTTAACCGTCAACTTGATAGGTTCTTTCTTTTTAGGATATACAATCGGGTATGGGCTTCATGGTCCTTTGTACTCATTTATTGGGATCGGTTATTTCGGAGCTTTTACCACCTTTTCTACTTTTAAGCTTGAGATCATTCAAATGGATGCCAGGAAAAACTGGAAACTGCTTGCTGTTTATCTTTTCACAAGCTATACATTTGGAATACTTTTTGCTTTATTCGGAATGATGGCAGGAGGGATTTAATAAAGTGTTTTCTTGTATGGAACTGATGCTTCTTACTGGTAAATCCACAACATATTGCAGTCCTAATAGCAAAAGTGCTCCTGGGCTGCAGGAGCACTTTTGCATCACGAACAATTAAGGAGGTACTCTTGTCTATACGGCGGAAGTATATAGACGAGAAAGCTTGTTCATGGGTAAAAACGAATGAAGCTTTTGGTTACGGTGACTAAAGGATTTTATACAAGCCGCTATGAAAATACCGCATTCATTTTTACCGATTTGTTTGTTTCTCTACTTCACTATATGTACAACCCCTCCTCTTTGTGCAGACAAGCATTTAATTATTCGAAAATGGTCATTCCCCCATTTAAACCCCAACTCAAATCGGATGCTTTATCAAAAGGGATTGCTAAGCAGTTCCCAGATTAATTATAAAAACAGGGAAACGCTGAATTGACTTTCGTCCAATCAGCGTTTTTTATGTATCTCATTAATACTATTCAAAATCGGTTAAAGCGATTTCTTTAATTATTCGTGCAGGATTACCACCTACCACTACATTTGAGGGTACGTCCTTCGTCACGACTGCCCCCGATGCAACGACCACATTGTCACCGATGGTTACGCCTGGATTGATGATAGCCCCGCCGCCGATCCACGCATTGTTTCCAATTGATACCGGTTTCCCGTATTCTGGACCTTTGATACGTTCAATGGGATTAATGGGATGAGTTGCAGTATAGATATGTACACCCGGTGCAAGCATACAATTATTGCCGAACCTCACTTCACACACATCAAGAATCACACAGTCGAAGTTTGCGAAGAATTTATCACCGACATGGATGTTATAACCGTAATCGCATCTGAAATTCGGTTCCATAAAGACTTCTTCTCCAGTAGAACCAAACAACTTCTTGATCAATCCTATTCGTTTCTCTTCTTCTATTTCCGTTGTAGCATTAAATTGTCTTATCAAGAGCCTTGCCTGCTGACGTTCTTTTATCAATTCTTGATCCCATGGCTTATATAATTCTCCGTCGAGCATCTTTTGTTTTTCTGATTTCATGTTATCTATTCCTTTTCCATCATTTTGTCTACCTTTATATTGTTCACACCTTCAGGTTTCACACTTCATTCGCTAGTTTTCTCTATAAACCTTCTCAGCCCTGCTCACGCTGTAACTTAATACCATGAGACTCATCACAATCTATATAACCCAGATCCCTTGATCACCAGCTGCAAGCATGATCCCTCCAACACTTAAAATAAGAGCAGTTATAAAGCCGGATATGGCTATAACATCTTTTAAGACTGGCGAATTCATGTTACCTCCCCCTTTATTAAGTTAATATTAACATATTATCTTTCTCTTGGATCAATCAATGCAGCAAGGAATAATAGAGATTCTCCTTCTCAAAACTCCCCGTTATGCAGAGCGGTTCACGATTAGCATCGTATTTTTCATAATCACCCCTCTTTTAAAATACCTGCTTTAATGTGTTTATACCTGAAATTAGATTGAGAGAAACCCCCAGGGAAAGCTGATGATGACGTGTATATATTGAATAAACAGTTGCCCTATTCAATCAATTTCCTAACCTCAGATGTTTATCCATCCATAATTAAGGATAAACCTTATACAATTCCTTTTTAGCTAGGAGGTTCATTCCTATGAAACCATCAGAAGACAAGCAAAATCAAAATAGAAACCAGCAAAACCGCAAGAAGATG
>NZ_JABMCR010000313.1 GCF_013179555.1 Bacillus haikouensis | reverse complement strand
ATTCACTTTCTCTAAGAAGTACTTACGGTTTAAAAGGTTGGTTAAGTGGTCGAACATGGCAGATTTTTTGAGCGCCTGAAAGCTGTTTATATTGTCTACCAAAGCTGTGAACTGGTCACTGAAAGAAGAGAGGAGGCTGCCTGTTACTGATGAATCCAGCTTTTCCTTTTGCTGACTGCAGACAATGAACAATCCTATATGGGAATCACAATGAATCGGGATAGCCAATATCGAACCGGAACTGTGGTTGAGTCCAAAAGGGTTTCCGGTTTCATCAACATCCTTCATGTACAAATATTTTTCTTTGGATCCACTTTCAAATTCTATGTGATCTTTTACTTCCAGATTCCCTGCATTCGAGACACATTTCCAGGCTGTACCTTCTTTCATAAGGTATAACCCTTTCTCAAATTGGGTGATGTCCATTAAACACGTTAAACCTGATTCTGTTAATGCCTTGAATTCTTTTATGGTCGACAACTGTTTAAATGAATTCTGCAGAAGGGTTTGTATATAGTACTTTCTGGATTCCTGCTCTTTTTCTTTCGTGATTCTTTTGATCTTGTCTGCTAAACCCAATGAAAGAACCAGGACCTCCACTACAGCACCAATTTTAGGTGCGTATAAAGTAAGATTGGTTAGAGGCAGTATCTTGTAGGCTGCTAATAAATTTAACAGAACTCCCGCGAAGAGGAGTGTCCACGCTGCGATAAAAAATTTTGCCTCTCTTGTTGTCAATCTGACCTTTAATGCTATCGCAATAATAAACACCAGGAAGATGGTCGCAATAACAGTGCTTATCATGGTGACGGTCCCAACATTAAGAATAAAAGGGAGTAGTAAACAACCTGCACAAATGCTATTGAAATACGTCACTGCCTTATTCAGTGCAGGAGCTTTTTCTTTAAGTTGAAGGAAATGCCTGGCAAACTGTAACGCAAATAGTGAAGACCATAGGATGAAAAAGGAATTTGACCTCAAAGCCCACCATGGAAAGTCTCCCCAAAGCCATTGAAATGCAAAGCCGTCCCAAATGGTTTGCATGATAGTAAAACCAATAATAAATAAAATGTAGTATAAATAACTTTTTTCCTTCAAGGAAATGAATAAGAAACTATTGTATATAATCATGGCAAACATTATTCCATAAAAAATACCGAAGATAGACTGTTTAGTATAGTTGTTTTCTGAGAAGGCAATTGGATCCCAAAGAGACACAGGAGCCTGAAAGAAACTATCCGTTTGAATTTTCAATAAATATGTAGTAGAAGCCGACGGCTGCAGGGAAAGTTCAAAGACCAAATTGCGGTGTTTATACTCTCTTGTGTCAAAAGGAAAACGGTATCCTAACGTTTCTTCTTTGATGAGCTGATTATTTTTTATGCTGTATAAAGTGACTGAACTTAGATGGGGTTTCTGAATTTCGAGCAGCAGATTCCTTGTATCTTCAGATTGATTCGTTAAATCCGCTTTCAACCAATAGCTGGCATCTGATAGATCTCCGGATTGATCTGTTTCTGATAATGGGACAAATTCATTTTCCTTATCGAGTATCTGTTCATCTATAAGATTATCTTTATCTAAAAAGAATTTCAGCCGACTGGAAAGATTTAATTCTTGAAGGTTTTCAGGGATAACTATACTTTCAGACACTGCACTTGCGGGTGTGCAGCTGATTGGTAGAAACATGAAAATAAAGGAAAAGATTATGATATACACACCGTAATATTTTTTCATAAAGATACTCCTAGTTCATTTTCTTACCGTATAATTATAGCATAGGATCCACTTTGGAAAATTATTTAAAAGGAGGATGAAAATGGATTCAACGTCATTTGCTTTACTTTATCCAACTCTCAAAACAGGGGATTTAGTTTTATTCAGTGGGAAATACCCGATTAGCAAACTAGTAGAAAGCCTTGAAAACAGCATGTGGTCTCACGCAGGTATGGTATACCGGCCGAATCCGGAAGGGGAAGTTTACTTCTGGGAATCAACTGCACTAACGAATATACAAGATGAGTTTATGCATGACAACCTGCCGGGTCCAAAGGTCGTTAAATTAATCGATCGTCTTAAAACATATGGACAAGATATAAACCCGTATGAACCGCCTCAATATGCCGTGCGTTCACTTAACCTGGATCGGCCGGTAGATGAACTTAAATTAGTAGAATATATGAAAGAAGTACATGGAATCCCAAATCCGTCTGAATGGAAGATGATTGAGGAGGTAATAGAAGGCAGGTTCTTTTCTATTACTTCAAAAAGTAAAGATTACACTTGCAGCAAGCTTATCGGAGAAACGTATCAAAAGTTAGGAATAGCGTCCTTTACCATTCCGCTAAATGGACTCATGCCTAAAGACTTTTCTTCTTCAGGGAACATTAATCTGATTAGTGGTCACTTGAGTGAAGAAGTGTTGATAGACTTGGAGAATCAAAAAACGGCCCTGTAACACCATAACTTCAAGGTCATCTCCATGACGAATTCGAGTAGTGGTTATTGACCATTAAAATAAGTTAAATAAAAATCCTGTAGAGTAGTCAGCAGAGTTTTCAATTTATTAATAAAACCTCACTTTGTTTTACTGGCAAGCATATCCAAACGTTGATTTATCCACATCCCTTGGCGCAAAGGCGTTTTTGACAGCTTCGAGGGTAATCGTTATATACAATTCAAATGAATAAAATTATACATGACTCATTTTCTATCTCATACCATGATAAAAGGGATTTAAAAAGGGATAGAGGGTGGATCAATTGAAGCTTCGAAAAGTGAAACCGGAATCAACAACATGGGCCTATGTGGCATGTACTTCTGCACTCTTATACGCCGCACCACATCTTTGGTGGGGGATGGGAATATCTGCAGCTTTTCCAGGTGACGATCAATCCTTCACTGATAATGGCTGGTCAATAGCTATTGGGTTTTGGATGATGGGTTTCGCAGCTGTTCTGGCAGCAATTTTTACCCTTTCATTTATATCATCATGGGGTCGAAGAATTCCTCGTTTAATGCTGCTTACATTTGGTTGGATCTCATCAGTCGGGTTGACGTTTTGGGGGCTCGGTTTTTATTATTTAAGATTTTTTATAGAAATTGGCCGTGTGGCATCTTCCCCACAATTTATTTATCAAGATTCAAATTTACATCCAGTCATTTGGGGTTACATTTGGTATTCCCTGTTCTTGGTCTGGGGGATTTCACTAGGTCTTACCGTCCTGCAGTATCAAAGAAGATCTCGTATACAGAATGCTGCAAAAACCAAAACGGAATAATGAATAGACATGGGGAAAATTTGCTTTTTTGTTCAACAATCGGGCGCATTTCTGCTGAAGGATCTGCTCTTTTCTTCATTAGGAGCAAAATCATGAAGCAAGGAAGAAAGCTATTCTCTTGTAAAGGAAGGTACGTTTTTAGTAAGAGAATACTTTAGGGAGGGTGAAAATGGAGCCGAAAATAAATATCAATCATTCCACACATGTTTCCTGGTTTTCGCGGTGGCCACAGTGGACCGGATATGCAGCTGCACTATGGTCCCTGATATACGGCTTGCTCGGGCTGTACTGGTTACTGGGCGGAAACGGATTTCCTTTCGGTAAAAACGATTCACGGTCAGAAATGATGGGATCATTTTTATCAAATTTTAATGTTGATGTCGGGGGGCCGGTCATTGCCATAGCTGGATTGGCAGGTGCAGTGGCAGCGACAGCGATGATCAAGTCATGGGGAAGTCGTTTTCCTCGAGCCATCATACTTTCCTTTGCTTGGATAATGAGTGTGACGCTTCTATTTATCGTACCAGATTCGCGAATTGCACAGAACTTTGCTTATTTGTTTATGCTTCATTTTGATCTGCTGGATTGGCGAGTGATTAATCAAGTTTTTTGTATAATTGGCGGGTTCTTATGGGGCGCTTCTGCATTAGCATATTTTCGCCATACACAGAATGCTTGCGGCCATTGTGGCAGGAAAGACGCTGCAGAACGATCATCAACTAAAGCAGCGGCAAAGTGGGGAAAATGGTTTACCTATTCGGCAGTACTTATGGCATTGCCATACGGTATTGTCCGATGGGCGTGGGCGTTGGGAATCCCTATGGGGACAAACGACGCATCAATGGTTGGAAATGAAGACAATTTATTAGCTGAAGCCATACTGGGAGGATTATGTATTGGCGGTGGAATTCTCACGCTGGGACTTATTCAGAAATGGGGAGTGATTTTTCCACGGTGGTGCTTTTTTCTGGCAGGTAAACAAATTCCAATTTGGTTTGTTTTGGTTCCTGCAACGTTGATGTCGGCTATTATCACGCTAACGGGGCTGAAGCTCAGTCCACAAATCATTCTGATGAT
>NZ_JABMCR010000312.1 GCF_013179555.1 Bacillus haikouensis | reverse complement strand
TCAGACATGTCTTCGTTATGCAATTTAATATTGTCCCGGATCGTCCCGTAGAAAAGAAACGGATCCTGGAGCACCAATCCCATTTTTTCTCTCAGTTCCTTCATGGGATAAGATTTAATGCTTTTTCCATCTAGTAAAATCTCCCCTGAAGAGAATTCATAAAATCTCATGAGTAGATTAATAATCGAGCTTTTCCCGCTGCCTGTGTGACCGACAAGCGCAACTGTCTCACCAGGTTTGGCCGTAAAGGAAATATTTTTCAGGACCTCTTTGTGACCATCATACGAAAATGAAACACCTTTAAAGGTTATTTCTCCCTCATTCATTTTATTGGTTCCATCTCCAGAGATCCTCTGAGATGGTGATACATCTTTATCATCAAGCAATGTAAATACCCGTGAGGAAGCAATGATTGCCTGCTGAAACATAGAAAGCCTCATCATGATTTGGTTTACAGGTTCAAAAAAACGGTCAAGATAGTTTACAAATGCATAAAGAACACCAATTTCAATCGGCTGATTGAATGATGTGATACCAAAAAAACTCAATACCACAATCAGGGCTGCAACATATACAAGGTCGATCGCCGGTCTTAAGAGAAGACCATCAACTTTTATATTTTTCATTCCAGCCAGGAAATGCTTCTCATTGATATCTCCAAACTCATCGCGAAGCCTCTTTTCCTGCCTGAAGACCTGGATAATCGACATCCCTTGTAACGATTCACTCAATTTTGCATTCAATTGACTTAGTCTCTCCCTCATATCCTGATAGAAGAGAGAACTGTATTTACGGTACAGCATCATAATATAGAAAATAAGTGGTAATATAAATAAACAAAAGAGAGCGAGCTTAGAGTTGAGAAAAAACATAGCGATGAAAATTCCTGTAAGCAGGAAAGCTCCCTGGATAAATGAAACCATCACACTTACGAACATGTCTTTGATCGCTTCCGTATCGTTGGTCACCCTTGAGACTATACTTCCTGCGGATGTTCTATCAAAATACCTCATGCCAAGGCGTTGAACTTTTGTAAAAACATCTACACGAAGCTGTTGAATTATCTTCAACGCTATCTCCTGAAACTTTAATAGCTGGAAGTAGGATATCAATACATTCCCTATTTGTATGATTAAATATGCAGTCCCCAAAGCGACCAGCGGTCCGTATGGAAACTCTCTCGGTGTCAGATAATCGTCGATGAATATCTTAATGATGATCGGACCGAGTACATCACCGATGGTCGTCAGCAGTAACAATAAAAAAGCCGTAAAGATCTTCTTTTTATGAGGCTTTGTGTATTTCATAAGCCGAAAGAAGATTTTGCGTTGATCGGCCGAAGTCAATGTTGAAATTCTCTCCACTTTTATTCCCCTCCCTGCTCTACAAGTTCTTCTAATTGCTGCCTTATATACATCTCCCTGTACTTCCCTTTACACTCCATTAATTCCTGATGTGTTCCCCTCTCAACGATTCTGCCCTCATCAAACACCACAATGAGGTCTGCATGTTGAATGGCACTCAATCTGTGAGCAGTGATCATTGTAGTCTTTCCATATCTGTTTTCTCTTAACGAAGTCAGAATGGCTTCTTCGGTCTTTGCATCGACTGCTGACAGGGAATCGTCAAGCAGTAATATCTCAGGATCCATCAGAAGCGCCCTTGCAATTGAAATACGCTGTTTCTGACCTCCCGACAATGAAACGCCCCTTTCCCCTACTATTGTCTCGTAACCATAAGTGAAATCGATGATGTCATCATGAATCTGGGCGATTTTTGCAGCTTCTTCCACCAGTTTCCGATCAATTAGTGGATTTGTAAAAGCGATATTTTCATAAATAGTGGAAGAAAACAAGAAATGATCCTGCGGGACGTAGCCGATTGCTTCCCGTAATTTTGAAAGTTTATACTCCTTTATTGAATGGTCACCAAACATAATTTCACCTGTGTAACCTTCAAATTCTCTTAAAAGCATGCGTAATACCGTGGTTTTACCTGCACCGGTCTTTCCTACAATCCCGATGGTGCTGCCCTTTTTCACTGAAAAATAAATGTTTTCTAATGCATGCGCTTCTTCATTCGGATATGTAAATGTGTCTACTCGATACTCAATATCACCTGAAGGACATACTTCAACCGCATGTCCTTTATCTTCAATTTCCACATCTTCGCATAACAAACTCGATACCCTGTCGTAGGAAGCCCTTCCCCTTTCCACAATATTAAAGAGCCAGCCAAAGGCAAGCATCGGCCAAATCAACAGCCCCAAATAGGTTGTAAATGAAATCAATTCCCCTATCGTCAGCTCTCCACTCACGACAAGCCGTGATCCAAATACTATTGACAGAAAGAATGATATACCTACAATAATGGAAATGGTCGGATCAAATAATGAATCTACTTTTGCCACAGCGATATTTTTCTGCACGACATCTTGTGATTGTTCTTTAAATGCATCAATATCTTCTTTTTCCTGCCCGAATGTTTTGATGACCTTTATTCCTGATACACTTTCCTGTGTTTTATCATTTAATGAAGAAAACGCTTCCTGGGCTTTATGAAAACGTTTATGCAGCAGCGATCCGTAGTAACTGGTCAACAAAGCCATAAATGGCATAGGGATAAGAGCAATCAGAGTCAACTTCCAACTGATTGTAAAAGCCATTGCGATAATCACAAATCCCCCCGTAGCAAGTGAATCAACAAGAGTCAGGACTCCGGATCCTGCGGTTTGCTGAATGGCCTGTAAATCATTTGTAGCGTGTGCCATAAGGTCCCCTACTCTTCTTTTTTGATAAAATGAAGGCGACATTTTCGTAAAATGATGATATAAGCGATTTCTCAGTAATCGGGACAGCTTTGTGGCTGACCCAAAAATCATAATGCGCCATACAAACCGCAGCCCATACATGGATACCGCGGTACAGGTAAGGACGACCATCCATGTCATCAATTGATTAAAAGTGAGATTGTTATTTTTGATACTATCAACGACTATCCCTACAATTTTCGGAGGGATCAATTGAAGAAAAGCAACAAATAAAAGAATTAAAGTTCCAATTAAATAAGACCTTTTTTCCTGTATAAAGAACCATTTCAAATCCAGAAATACTTTCATTTTATATCCCCCGTATGTGTAATAAACGACTCTTTATTTTACCAAAATTTCTTAAATTTGAGAAATCTTTATTTTAATTTATATTGCACATTCTTCTTTATCCTGCCGGGAGATCCCAACTTTCCAGGGCAGCCCATAATAAAGAGCAGCCAATTCAAAAATGGCTGCTCTCTGTAAGGGTAGAATTATTCATGAATTTCTACAAATGGTTCCTGATCGACTTCTTTTACAATCGTCGCTTTCAGTCCTTTTGGGGTTTTCACATATAGATACACTGGCATATGCGGGAAATAATCGACAATTTCCGGTCCGATAGCCTGCGCAAATCCAACGAGTTCTGTTTCCTTGACCATCCCAGTATGGACATCCAGCACAAGTTGATTCAAGTTGTCTTTTTTGTACAATGCTTTACCTACAAATTCAATATCCTGATGCGAGAAATACTTGGAAACGTAATCTTCAAGATCCCGGATTCGATTGTGAAGATCACGGTCTTTTTCCTCCCCGGCATCACTCGGAAAGTAATAATATTTCTCATTAATATCTTCCCATTTTTTTATCGTATTGTCGTTGTCATCAACAAACGTGTTTGTGAAGTAATTGCCTGGGACCACACTGTTTATCGGCTGCAGTTTATAAATGGAAATAAAAATAGGTACATTTTTTAATTCTTTCATTGAACGGATTCTGCTCACGACTTTTTTTGCAGCTTCCTTACCATACTTTTCAAGAGCTTTATCCCCAATGACCTTCTCATCAAAATGCATTAAGCCCTTTGAATCTTTTACACGTATGTAATCAGTTTGATTCATTGCAAATCCCAGGGAAATCCCTTGTATTTTACCTTTTGAATCAACATAATTCTGCTCATGTATATAGGATAGATACATCGGGTTTTTCTTTTCCTGTTCAATTCTTTCCTCCCAGCCCATATCTTCCGTGATTTTAATGGCTGGATTGAGACCTTCCTCATTTTCTTTCGAATTCCTGCCTAACCAGGAGCTGATATCTTTCAAATATTGTCCTTCTTGATAAATATAATCTTCCGGAGAAAAATAATCCTTTGATAAAGACATTAGACCAGTTTCTATTTCATCCATATCACTGCGATTATTTATCATCATCGTAATCAATCCCCGATTGACTGATTTCTTTTGCTTATTGATCTTATAGGACAGATATTCACGGGCTTCACTTGCCGCGCTGTCTTGTATTTCAAGTGTTTCTTCATCAATCACTTCC
>NZ_JABMCR010000311.1 GCF_013179555.1 Bacillus haikouensis | reverse complement strand
CGATTTGTAAAGGAACAACGGCATTCATAAATGCAAAGATCAATGGCATGGCAGCCAAGAATATCATCGTTGTACCGTGCATTGTCAATACTTCATTGTATAAGCCTGCACTAATAAAGTCACTATTAGGCACTGCAAGCTGTATACGGATAATAAGAGCTTCCAAACCACCAAGCAGGAAGAAGAATCCTCCTGACATGAGGTAAAGGATGGCGATCTTTTTATGGTCTACTGTTGTTAAGTAATCCCAAATAGTCGCTCCGAAGCCTTTTTTCTGTGCTAAGCTACTCACGATTTAACCTCCCTTTTACTAATCCCCTATTAATCTTGAACTTTTAAGCCCATCAGGTATTCTGCAAGAGCATCCATTTCTTCATCAGACAGCTCTCCATATGTACCAGTCATTTTGTTTCCTGGTTTATACTGCTCAGGGTCATCCAGCCAGTTTTTAAGTTCTTCTTCGTTGTGTTCTAAAATCCCGGCAATTCGGTTACGTTCTCCAAAGGTTGCTAAGTTTGGAGCAAGCCGAGCAGACTCGGGACGCCCGTCTTCTGGAGAAACAGCATGGCAGCTTAAGCATTTTTGGTTGAAGATTTCTTGTCCTTGTTGAGCTAAATCAGAAGTTGGTTTTGGCTCTCCTGCATTTTGCATATCTTCTACCCATGTTGCGAACTCATCTTGAGGCAATGCTTTTACTTTAAAGTCCATCAAAGCATGAGAAGGACCGCAAAGCTCTGCACATTTACCATAAAATACTCCACCGGCTTCCTCGGACTTCTGCCCATCAAACTCCAGGAAGAATGTATTGACACCATCTACGTTAGTATCAATCTTTCCACCTGCAGCCGGAATCCAGAATGAGTGTTTAACATCTGAAGCGGTTACATTGAAATAAACCTTCTTGTCTGTTGGAACCACTAAATCCTGGGATGTGATGATCTTTTGATCTGGATATTCGAATTCCCACCAATATAAGTTAGCACGAACATTCACAACCAGTGCATCACGATTTCCGTCAGCGTCTTTTTTGTCCATTGCTTTAGTATCAGCAAGCTGGAACGTCGCAGTAACAGTTGGAACTGCGAGGATAAGCAGAAGGATGATAGGAATTACAGTCCATAAAATCTCCAAAGTATGGCTTCCTTCTACTTGTTTTGGGATCGTGGTGTCTCCCTTTTTTCTGCGGAAGCGGATGATCGCCACTGCATACACGATTACAACTACAATAATAACCAATACCATTATTAATGTAGCCAGAATCATTAGATCATATTGTGTCTGTGCTACTTCTCCCGCTGGCTGCAGTGTAGATAGAAACGGCTCACCGCAACCAGAAAGGATAAGTGCCATTATGGCTACAATGGAAAATAAGCGCCACTTAGTTAGCCTTGCTTTCATAGCTTAATCAAACCCCTCTTTCGTGTAATGTACTTTTGGAATAAAACAAGGACTCAAAAAAATATCTATTTGGATTTCTTATCAGAAAGAATTCCCACTAATCTTATATAACGGTAACGATAACCATCGTTACAAACAAGATAGTCAAATAATTAAGTGAATATACAAACATCAATTTAGACCACTTAATGTCATCCTTCATTTTATAACCTGCCAGACCAAGAGCTAACCAGCCAATATTAAAGGCCGTGGCAAGAATGAAGAAAAACATCCCTAAATCCATTAGAAAGAAAGGCAGTGGCAATAGGGCGATAACCCATGCGACGATATGATGTTTCGTTATTGCGAAACCCTTTACAACAGGCAGCATTGGTATATTGGCGGCTCTGTACTCTTCCACGCGCTTCATAGCAAGTGCATAGAAATGAGGCGGCTGCCAGATAAACATCATTAAAAATAACACCCATGCGATAATGTCAAGATTAGCATCGACAGCTGCCCAGCCAATTAATGGCGGTACTGCACCGGAGATGCTTCCAACAATCGTGTTGCTTACATATTTTCTTTTGGACCACATTGTATATAATACGACGTAACTAAAGACTCCGATGATTCCAATAACCCCGGCAGTGACTGTAGTCATAAACAGCATGATGATTCCAAATGCAATCATCAAAAGCCCCAATAATGAAGCTTTGGTGCCGTTTATCTTTCCTGTCACCGTTGGACGTTCCTTTGTTCGTTCCATCAAATGATCAATGTCACGATCGTACACATTATTGATGACACAAGATCCCGCTATGATCAACGAGGAACCTACTAATGTGAGGAACATGATATCAAGAGAATTTAGAAAGTGTGTATTCGTAAAATAAAATGCTAACCACATTCCTGTAAAGGTTGTAATTAGATTAGAATTAACAATTCCTACTTTAATTAATGCCAAGAAATCTTTCCAAACAGTGGAAGTTGGGATCTCAGCTTTTTCAACATTTGTCATTAATCGACTGTTTGACATTTTAGCCCTCCTCTTATAAAAACCAAACAGAGGCAGATGACACCCCTTACTACTATAAAGTAAATGAACGACCATTTCTATATCGAATTCAATAATTTAACAGAGATAAGAAATAGTAATTACGCTATCAATATTATATTAAACCATATATTTTTTCTTTTTTGGGATGGAAAAAAATAATATTGTGAAGAAATTGTGAAGAATTTGATTCATGTTGTTCCCTACCTGATTCGACAAATGTTGATTTTATCATAACATATTTTATACAGAAGCGCTTACACAATTAGTATAATCCTTGTTAGGATATTTTTACTATGATTTATCGTCCCCACCTTGCCCATTATGATGCTCAATATTCTGTAACATTTTATCTGTTGAGTTTTAGAACTATTTTCGTTATTATCGTAGAGGCATCAAACTATTTTTCTACTATATTTTTATTTGAATGTAAATAAGTCTTTATCTAAGAAGGTGAATGAATTGCATAAAGGATTGAAATGGCTTGCCGTCCTGACGACATTAGGCATGCTATTTGTACTATTGGGTGGAGCATTAGTGACCAAAACGGAATCAGGCATGGGCTGCGGTCGTTCCTGGCCATTATGTAACGGACAGCTTATACCAACAAATATTACGATAGAATTGGTCATCGAACTTGCACACCGGGTAGTATCCGGTGGAGTCGGACTGCTTGTGCTCGCATTATCAGTATGGTCTTGGAAAGCCATTGGATATAAGCGGGAAACGAAATTTCTTTCGGTACTATCATTCTTTTTCTTACTATTGCAGGGGCTGATAGGAGCTGCCGCGGTTATATGGGGTCAATCCGATTTTGTTCTCGCGTTACACTTTGGGATTTCCCTTATATCATTTGCGGCTATTTTACTACTGACTTTACTTATATTTGAAGTCGATCAAAAATTCGAAGCAAGTTCACTTGTCATCAATAAGCGGATGAGATTCCATATAATCGGCGTTACTCTATACAGCTACATTGTCGTGTATACAGGCGCGCTCGTAAGACATACTAATTCCAGTCTCGTGTGTAAAGACTGGCCGCTATGCGTAAATTCCAGCCCGGGACTACCTGCAAATATGTATGAATGGATTCAAATGGGACACCGCGCTGCTGCCGGGTTTATCTTTTTATGGATTGCCTATATCACCTATATCGCCATCAAAGAGCACAAACATCAGAAAGTCATATACTGGGGTTGGATCATCGCCTTCACTCTTGTGACATTACAGGTTATTTCCGGAGCTCTGGTCGTCTTTACCCGGTTACACTTGGGAATCGCTTTACTTCATGCTTTAATTATCTCATGTCTGTTTGGTTTATTGTGTTACTTCATACTTCTGGCTTCGAGGAGTAAATTGAATAACGAATAAGTTTACAGATTGACCAAAAATGCTGAAAAAAAACTAAAAAACAACTACATTAAGTCGAAATTTTCAGTGTTGACCCTAAATACCGCTAATAATATCCGGCAGGACTTCGCTTTCCACGGGTAACCCGTGTGCCTCCCCGCAAGCTCCTGCGAGGTCTCACATAAGTTACTTTTCCCATCAGGAGCTGTAAACTAAGAATAAAAATAATAAAAAACCCGAACTTACTTGAATCCTGGAATTCAAATTAGTTCGGGTTTTATTTAGACTAAAACACTCTTTTTTTATAGCTTAATTAAGCTTTTAGCATCTCTATCAATAAATCTCCAGGGCTGATTGCATCTCCGCTCTCAACGTAGATATCCTTTACTTTCCCTGAGAATGGAGCTTGAACGGTGGTTTCCATCTTCATGGCTTCCGTAATCATCAAGTGATCTCCTTTCTCTACCATTTCTCCCTTATCGACTATCACTTTGATGACAGTTCCAGGCATCGAAGCACCGATATGACTCTCATCTTTCGGATCCACTTTTCTTTTGGTGGCCACTGTGGATTTAAT
>NZ_JABMCR010000310.1 GCF_013179555.1 Bacillus haikouensis | reverse complement strand
CAGCCACACATATCATCAATGGGTTCGGCAAGACCGCGGGAACCATTCAAATCGAGGAATTGGGTGTGCTGGAAAGTCCGATCATGCTTACCAATACACTTTCTGTCGGAGATGTAATGAGGGGAACAATTCAATATCTGATGGAGGAAACCCCGGAGATTGGAGACACGACGGGGACGGTCAATGTATTCGTCGGGGAGTGCAATGATGGATATCTGAATGACATCAGGGGACTTCATGTATCCCCGGATGATGCCAGGGAAGCGATACTTAATGCACACTCGGGGTTCATTGAAGAAGGGTGCGTCGGTGCTGGAACAGGGATGCTCTGTCTTGGATACAAGGGTGGTATCGGCACCAGTTCCAGGGAATACAAATTTTATGATGATCATTATTCAGTCGCTGCGCTTGTTGTAACAAATTTCGGCCGGCGGACTGACCTGCGCATCTCTGTGGAGAATGAAGGAGAACGGGAAATTCCGGATGGGTCGATTATGATTATTTTGGCCACGGATGCCCCTATGAATGAAAGGCAGCTCAAAAGACTGGCGAAACGTGCGTCATTCGGTCTTTCGAGAACAGGCTCTTATGCAGCACACGGAAGCGGTGATATCGTCCTTGCCTTTTCCACTGCTCACAAGATTCCACATCAACCTCCTGAGCACAACACGATGACATACTCGTTCATTAAAGAGGATGGGGAGATGATTTCCATGCTTTTCGAGATGGCAGTGGATTGTGTCGAGGAAGCAATATGGAATGCCCTGGCGAAAGCGGAAACGACTTCAGGAAGAAATGGAAGACGAGTGGAAGCCATTCCGCTGGAGGTGTTGACCGGTTTAAGGAGATAATGGAAAGTACATAAAAAAATGTTGTTTTCTCCTGAAAACAATGTGGAAGTATAAGGTTAGGATAGACTGAAAGGATGTGGAACGATGAACTATACACCATTGCCTCTTTCTTTTTATAATCAGCCGACTTTAGAACTCTCACAAGCCCTTTTAGGCTGCGTATTGGTAAAGGAAACAGAGGAAGGAATCGCTTCAGGCTACATCGTTGAAACAGAAGCTTATCTCGGGCCTGAAGACAGGGCAGCCCACAGCTTCGGTAACCGCCGGACAAAACGAACGGAAATCATGTTTCATGAAGCTGGCCGTGTCTATACATATTTAATGCATACCCACTGTCTGGTCAATGTCGTAGCTGCAGCAGCAGGTGTGCCCAATGCAATACTGATAAGGGCTGTTGAACCGTTGGAGGGACTTGGCTTAATGAAAGAAAGGAGGAAAGGCCAGCCGATGAAAAACTGGACGAGCGGACCTGGTAAATTGACAAAAGCCTTAGGAATCACAATGGTAGACTATGGGAGCTTTTATACAGAACCGCCGCTTATCATCGCAGAGGGATATACGCCTGATGAAATTGCTTGCGGCAAAAGAATCGGAATCGATAACACCGGGGAAGCAAGAGATTATCCGTATCGTTTCTGGGTCAAGGGCAGCCCGTACGTCTCCAGATGAGGAGGTGTATTTTAAATTTTCTAAAAAATAAAGATGAAACACACCAAAGGAACTAATTTTATGGTATATTTTACTTAATATAATCCTATTCTACATAAAATGATAAATTTCGCATTGGGAGCTTTGAACCTGAAATGATAGATGGGCGCTTGCATTCAGGGGAGCTAGTAGCGCAACCGACCACATACGGACGCATCTGCGTTCTTTCATGTGGTCTTTTTTCTTATAGCGTTTCAAAAACTTACGATATAGAAAGTACAGGGGATATATGAATATATTTTCGATTTTCCAAGATGACTTTATCTATCATGATTACCAGCCTTTATATACAATTGAACAGTCTCAATCACTTTATGGATACGAAGCACTGCTCCGGAATACACAGAAGATGAATCCTGAGAAGCTCTTTCAGTCTGCCATGAAGGCAAATATATTATATAAACTTGATACCTTATCGATCTCCAAAGCAATCGAAGGATTCTTCCATAATCGAAATCAGAGTGGGAAGCTATTCGTGAATGTGTATATCACAACAATCTTACATCCCAGTTTTCACACGTATTTTGATTATCTTATGGAGTTATTTCCCGCTCTAAGCGGGAGGCTTGTACTTGAGCTGAATGAGTCCACTCCGGACGAACTATGGCAGAATCCTTTATTGGCGACGACTTTGAAAAATTTAAAACACTATGATGTTTTATATGCGATTGATGATTTCGGGCAGGGTACAGCATCTATCAAAAAATCCATAGAATTTGAACCGGATATCATTAAGCTCGATCGATACTTTGCCAAAAACCTGGCTGAGAGTGAAAGGAAGCAGCGTTTCCTCTCTTTCTTTAATCAATTTTATGGAAGCGAAACACTGATCATATTAGAGGGCATTGAACAGGAAGAAGATATGCTTGTGGCCAAAGAGCTGGGAATCACCCTTGGTCAGGGATATTATTTGGGCAGACCCAGTAAGCAGCTTCTTGCTTAATGATGAAAAAGACCAGGGGTTCAGTTATAGAGGACTGGAAACCTGGTCTTCTTAACGGAAAAATGGGATGGGGCAGGCAACGGCACTGTATTTGTAACGAATTATTTTTATTGAAATAAAATTTAGAAAATGAAAAGGTTAAAATAGACTTTAAGAAAAAGATAAAAAGGGGAATAAACATGAAGCTTGTGAGAGTTCCATTGAAATTGGTTTTTTATTATATTCTTGGCCTTCTCGGAATTATGGCAATAAGCGTAGCTCCTCAAGCGGTCAGGGAGAGGGGGCTGTATAATTTTATTGGTTACCTCGAGGAAATCATCAGGTTTATCTATGCATTTATGGATAAAGAGAGCTGGAGTTACTCTTATAAAGGATATACTGTACATTTCATGGATATGCTTTTGGAGCCGTATCTGTATTCTTTACAGGTGTTAGGCGGTGCCTTGGCTATTGGTCTTGTATTGGCGTTTATCTTAACCGTCATCACTGTATTTCTCCCCCGCTGGCTGTCGTCGTTTCTTAAGAAGCTCCTGAACACGCTGGAAACAGTTCCTGATTTGTTGTTTGCTTTTATGCTCCAGCTGTTTATCGTATATATCTTTAAAAAATTCGGATATGAGCTGATGCAGTTTACAGAATTGGGCGATGAAAAAATCTATTTAGCCCCCATGATTACCCTCTCAGTCATTCCCATGATATCATTCTTTCGAATCCTGCTATTGATTACAGAGGAAGAACTGATAAAACCGCATATAGAATTTGCACAAAGTAAAGGAATGTCCAAAGGGAAAATCTTGTTGTCTCATGTTCTGAAAAACATATCACCGAGCTTTTTCTACCACGGCAAAATCATTATCTGGGGAATGCTCTCAAGTTTATTTGTGATTGAAACAATCTTCAATATGAGAGGAATTACATATTACATCGTCCAGGATTTCAGGCCGATGGTCATTGCTATTTCACTTATTCTTATTTTCACTCCGTTCTTTGTTGTATACCAAGGTGTCTATCTTTGGGTAAATGTTGGACGCAATGAAGATGAAACGAAGTATAAGAAGGATAAGGACAATTGGACAGAATGGAAGATCTGGGAGTGGTTCTCTAATATAAGAAGGTTGTGGTGGCAGCATATGCACAACCCTAAATTTGCTGTAGGCTGCAGTGTGCTTATCTTAATGATTGTATACAGTTTCGGTTATTCCATATTTAAAGAAAACCCAATCAAATTCATTCAATTTATGCAAAATGATGAAGGAAGGATTATTTCTTCTCCTCCGCATAAGCCGTTTGGTGAAATGATCCTTGGCTCGGATATTTATGGATACAGCATTCTGGATCAACTGATTGTAGGTGCAAAATATACATTAGTATTTGCACTTGTTGTCGCTTTTTTGCGAGTGATAGGAGGATTTTATCTTGGGGTTGCATATCATTTTTACTTAAAAGAAAACAAGAAGAATTGGATCAATCGGATGGTTGATTCCATTCATTTCCTTCCTTTAAGCCTGATTGCTTACTTATTGCTAAGACCTGTATTGTGGGGCTTGCCCGTGCTTGGGTGGGAAAATTCAATGTTTGAGCGCCTTATATATGAAGCAATCATACTTATCATTCTGGTTTTGCCCTTAACGACCGTATTAATCGGTAACGAACTGAAACTGATAGGAAGAAAAGATTTCGTACTTTCGGCAAAATTGCTGGGCGGCAGCAACAAGCATTTACTCTGGACACATCTTTTCCCTCATCTGGCTCCAAGATTATTCATTATATTTGGCAATCAGTTCATTCAAACCCTCCTGATTCTGGTTCATCTTGGCTTATTCCATCTGTTTTTAGGCGGAACCATTATCACAGGGGGG
>NZ_JABMCR010000031.1 GCF_013179555.1 Bacillus haikouensis | reverse complement strand
TGTAGAACTGGAAAACACCGGATTGTCTTATTCAGAGACGGCCGGGCACTCATCCATGGCACAAATGATATCAAGGAAGCGAAATCCCTTTATCATCGATATTTTAGCTGACTGATTACCAAGGCCCGCCCCTCGCTGCATTAAATCGGTGAAGGACGGGCCTTGATTCATCATATCTGGATAAACATCAACATAAAATACAGTAGGCCATTGGCTCGAAGGTCTATACATCCTAGAAAAGGAGGTTTTACCATGAATGTCTGGATGGTGCTGTTGAATCTTCTGATGTTTATCGTTCTTATCGGTGTACTAATTTATTTGCAAAAAAAGAAGGTTTCGTTTTCAAAGAGGGTATTCACTGCTCTTGGTCTTGGTATTCTTTTTGGATTTGTCCTGCAGTGGCTGTATGAGGCGGGAGATGAAAACTTACTGCAGTCGATCGAGTGGTACAACATTGTCGGCAGCGGGTATATTAAGCTATTACAAATGATTGTCATGCCACTCGTATTCGTGTCTATTCTTTCTGCCTTTACTAAGTTGAAACAATCTCACAACCTTGGAAAGATTTCTGTGTTGATACTGGGGCTGCTTGTTGGTACGACTGCGGTAGCTGCTGCAGTCGGAATTGCGACTACCGCTGCATTTGATCTCGAAGCAATTCAGATTGAACAAGGTGACGCAGAAGCGGCGAGAGGGGCACAGCTGGAAGAACGTGCAGCGGCAATGGAAGGACAGAGCTACCCGCAAAAAATATTGGAACTTCTCCCTGCAAATCCGTTCTTTGATTTTACAGGCCAGCGTGCGACATCAACTATTGCAATCGTCATTTTTGCCGCATTCCTAGGCGTTGCGTATCTTGGGGTCCAGCGTAAGGAGCAGGAAGCGGCAGCGGCGTTCAAAAGGATTGTGGATTCCGTTTATGCCGTTGTCATGAGGATCGTTACATTGGTTTTGAGACTTACTCCATATGGTGTATTGGCGATAATGGCTAAAACGGTTGCGTTGAGTGACTTCGATGCGATCCTCAAGCTGGGTGAATTTGTCGGAGCATCGTATATTGCATTGATTATCATGTTCGCCATTCATTTGATCATGCTGACACTTGCAGGTTTAAACCCGCTCACGTATATGAGGAAAGTATTTCCGGTATTAACGTTTGCATTTACTTCGAGATCCAGTGCCGGAACCCTTCCGTTAAACATTCATACACAGACAAAGAAGCTTGGTGTTTCAGAAGGGATTGCTAATTTCTCTGGTTCATTCGGATTATCAATCGGCCAAAATGGATGTGCGGGGGTGTATCCTGCCATGCTTGCAGTGATGATTGCACCGACTGTCGGAATCGACCCGTTGACTCCCTCATTCATATTAACGTTGATCTTAATCGTTGCCATTTCATCTTTTGGAGTCGCCGGTGTCGGAGGCGGAGCTACATTTGCCGCCATCCTGGTCCTATCTGCCATGGACCTTCCAATTGCCCTGGCCGGTTTATTGATTTCAGTAGAACCGCTGATTGACATGGGCCGTACGGCTGTCAATGTAAGCGGGGCGATGACTTCCGGAGTTATTACCAGTAAAGTGACCGGTGAACTAGACGCAGAGACCTATAATGGTGTGCAGACTGCAGAAGACTGAGGCAAAGTACCGATGATGAGAGCAGGAGTAATTTACTAAAAATAAAGTTTACAAATCCGATTGTAAAACTTGGGTTGACATCTTTGAGAAACGTGTTATTATTTAGAATATTAAATTTAATATTTCTTATCCAGAGTGGTGGAGGGAACTGGCCCTTTGAAGCCCGGCAACCTACTTATTATGAGTAAGGTGCTAAGTCCAGCAAAATGTAACGTCATTTTGGAAGATAAGGTAACACTTACCTGAACAACCTTCCAAACTGGGAGGTTGTTTTTTAACGTTCTAACTGGATAAGACGAAGTTTGGGGGAATCATGTGGAGGATCAGAATAAAGCAGAAGCGTTTGATGAAGTAGTCGAAAATGTAAAGGCGATGCTAAAGAAGATGAAGTTCGGTTCCATCACTCTCGTGGTCCAGGATGGAAAGGTCGTACAGCTTGAGAAAAATGAAAAAGTAAGAATTAAATGAGAATGTGATGCTGACTGGATAAACCAGAGGCATTTACACAATAAAGGGGAATTTCCCTCTTTGTGTAAATGCCTCTTTTTCTTTTTACTTTAAGAAGGGGGTTAGACGTTGTTAACCTATCAAACTTGGATTCATCCATCCTGTTCTTTTGAAGTAGACGAAACTTATAAAGGTGCATTGAATGTCCTGGAGTGGGCTTACGAACATTATGGGGAAGACATTGTGTATGCCTGCAGCTTCGGAATAGAAGGAATTGTACTGATTGATCTGATTTCAAAGGTTAACCCTTCAGCTAAGATCGTCTTCCTTGATACTGATGTGCATTTTAAAGAGACATATCAAACAATCGGGAACGTCAGGAAAGCCTACCCTGATTTAACGATCATTCTGAAAAAGGCAGCAATTACATTAGAAGAACAGGCTGACGCCTATGGTGATGAATTGTGGGCAAGCAACCCGAATCAATGCTGCGAAATAAGAAAGATGCGACCCCTTATGGAGGCATTATCGGAAGGTCATGCCTGGATCTCGGGGTTGCGCAGGGAGCAGTCCGAAACGAGAAGGCACGTAAACTTCATCAATAGAGATGAAAAATTCAAATCAATAAAAATATGTCCGCTCATCCACTGGACTTGGAAAGAGATATGGAGGTACGTTCACAAACACCAGCTTCCTTATAATCCTCTCCATGATGAAGGATATCCAAGTATCGGGTGTTTCCATTGCACAGCCCCTGCCTATAACAAGAACGATTTACGGTCCGGCAGATGGGAAGGAAAGGGTAAGACCGAATGCGGTCTTCATTAAGAAAGGTACAATCAATTGCTTGAAATCTTTGCGATTTGCGTAAGTCTGTTCTTTGCCATGAATATTGGTGCAAGTGGAGCGGCTGCATCGATGGGCGTGGCATATGGAGCAGGCGCAATTCAAAACATGAGAACAACTCTGCTGATCTGTTCTTTCGGAGTATTATTGGGGGCAGTGGCGGGCGGCGGGGAAGTTGTAAAAACGATCAGTTCAGGGATCATCCCCCAGGACATCCTCACGATTAAAATTGTAGTTATTATTCTGCTATCTTCCACTCTCTCGTTGTTTCTGGCAAACCTGATCGGTATTCCGCTTTCTACAAGTGAGGTAACAGTGGGGGCGGTAGTGGGGGCAGGTGTAGCGTACCAGGTACTGTATGTGAAATCCCTGCTCATCATCATGAGTTTTTGGGTAGTGGTTCCCCTTGCAGCTTTTCTAATCACCTGGCTGAGTGTAAAAAGCTTATATCTTCTGGAGAAAAAGGGATGTAATTTTGAGAAAAACTGGCTGGGTCCGGTGCTCATTGGAACAGGATTTCTGGAAGCATTTTCTGCAGGGATGAATAATACAGCCAATGCAGTTGGTCCGCTGGTCGGCGCAGGTATTCTGTCAATAGGGAACGGAATTTGGCTTGGAGGCTTTTTTGTGGCTCTCGGTGCCGTTTTGCTTGGAAGAAGAGTAGTTGAAACGAATGGTAAGAAAATCACTCAGTTTACAAAGGTAGAAGGCATCATTATATCAAGTACAGGAGCCATCCTGGTAATGATCAGTTCCTTATATGGGCTGCCAATGCCGATTACTCAAGTCACATCATCCTCCATCATCGGACTTGGTGCAGCAAAAGGGGGGAGCAGGATGCTGAAGAAAAAAATCGTGGCAAAAATCATAAAAATCTGGGTGGTGTCGCCCCTCATTTCTCTTAGTTTGTCATATTTTCTGATCAAGCTCCTGATACAAAGTGATATTTATTCAGTCATCGTTCCAATCAGCGTAATCATCGCCACTATAGGTGCCATTTCGATAATGAAGATAATTAATGAAGAAAGAAGATCTCTTCAAGAAGAAGGCGGAGGCATTTAATAAATAAACCCACTAAATCGATAAGTTTAAGGAGGATTATGAATGAGTTTACGACCGCATGGAGGAGCTTTGATACAGGCATACAATCCCGGTGAATCATTACAGGGAATTACCCATGAAATTGAATTGGATGATATAGCATTAAGCGACTTGGAATTAATTGCAATCGGCGCATATAGTCCCATACAGGGATTTTTATCAGAAGAAGACTATAACAGTGTAGTTGAAAACATGCGTCTGCAAAGCGGTATCGTCTGGAGCATACCGATTACCCTTCCCCTCAGTAAAAGCAATAATTTGAAAATAGGGTTAAAAAGCAGACTAGTTTATAAAGGGATTACGTACGGAACCATTGAGATAAGCGGCATATATGAACCAGATAAGGAGAAGGAAGCACTTCTTGTATATGGTACCACTGACCGGAATCATCCAGGAGTGAAGAAATTATTCCAACGCGGTGATGTATATGCGGGTGGCAGGGTTACACTTCATAAACGCTTATCGAAACCATTCCCTGCCTACTCATATGACCCGTATGAAACCCGAATGGAATTTAAACAAAAAGGCTGGAAAACCATTGTCGGTTTCCAGACTCGAAACCCTGTCCACCGTGCCCACGAATATATTCAGAAAACGGCTTTGGAGACAGTGGACGGATTATTCTTAAATCCTTTGGTCGGTGAGACCAAAGCGGACGATATTCCTGCGCCTATCAGAATGAAGAGCTATGAGGTTCTGTTGAAGAACTATTATCCCGGGGATCGCGTGATGCTCGGAGTCTTCCCTGCAGCTATGAGGTATGCGGGTCCCAGGGAAGCGGTCTTTCATGCACTCGTGCGTAAAAATTATGGCTGCACTCACTTTATTGTTGGAAGGGATCATGCAGGAGTAGGGAATTATTACGGAACGTATGATGCTCAAAAAATCTTTGAGCGTTTCAGCCCGGATGAAATCGGCATCACTCCACTCCGGTTCGAACACAGCTTCTATTGTGAAAAGTGTGAGGGGATGGCGACTGCAAAAACTTGTCCGCATGAAAAAGAGGATCATGTCATCTTATCCGGTACGAAAGTAAGGGGGATGCTCCGAAACGGAGATGTGCCGCCTTCTACATTCAGCAGGCGTGAAGTAATTGATGTATTAATCAACGGATTGGCACAGGAAGTCCATTAGTAATAAGTCAGGAGGAGAAAAGATGAGTAACAGGTCTGGAAATATTGTCTGGCATGAGGCTGCTGTTAAAAAGGATTCCAGGCGAAAAGTGAATGGTCACGGAAGCTTTGTATTATGGTTCACTGGATTGTCCGCATCCGGAAAGTCATCCATCGCCAATAAGCTGGCGCACTCCCTTTTCGAAAGTGGAAAGCAGGCAGTGGTCCTGGATGGTGACAATATCCGGCATGGCTTAAACAGTGATCTGGGTTTTAATGAGGGGGATCGCAAAGAAAACATCAGAAGAATCGGAGAAGTCTCAAAATTATTTGTTGAGACTGGACAAATTGTGCTTACCGCCTTCATTTCACCTTATCGGAGTGACCGGGATCTAGTCAGGGGATTATTGGATTTGGACGAATTCATCGAAGTTTATGTTAAATGTTCTTTGGAAGAATGTGAGAAAAGAGATCCGAAGGGACTTTATCTAAAAGCTAGAAGAAATGAAATCCCACATTTTACTGGAATCAGTGCTCCATATGAAGAACCATTGGATCCGGAAATCGTACTAGATACCGAAAAAGAATCGATTGATCTATGCGTGGAGAAAGTTCTGAAAGATTTAAAGCAAAAACGTCTTATATAAGGAGAGATTGAAATGGCTTATCAAAAATCATGGTCTGAAAATGAAAAGCTGAACAAAACGGAAAAATGGAAGCTGGAGAGAGACGGTTTGGCTATTTTTGAGGATATCCCCTATTATGCCAAGCACGGTTTTTCATCTATTCCGAAAGAGGAATGGGATAAATTCAAATGGGCGGGATTATATTTGCAGCGTCCGAAAGAAGACGGATATTTCATGATGAGAGTCAACGTACCTTCCGGAGTACTTACCTATGAACAAGCAAGGGAACTTGCTTCTATAGCCAAAGAATACGGCCGGGACGTGTATGACATTACCACGCGGCAGGCCATTCAATTCCACTGGTTAAAAATTGAACAGATCCCTGACATCTTTGACCGGTTAGGGAAAGTGGGACTTTCATCGGCGGGGGCATGCGGCGATATCACACGGAATATCGTAGGGAACCCGCTTGCGGGAATTGATCCAGATGAATTATTTGATACAAGGCCTCTCGTGAAAGAAATTTATGATTTTTTTCAGCATAATGAAGATTTTTCGAATCTTCCAAGAAAATATAAAATGTCAATCAGTTCGAATGTCCACAATGCAGCAAATGCAGAGATTAACTGTGTATCCTTCACCCCGGCAAGAAAAGTGATCGATGGGAAGGAGGAAGCGGGATTCCATTTAAAGATCGGCGGGGGATTGTCTGCACGTCCGTTTCTGGCAGAAGAGCTTGATGTATTCGTCCTGCCTCACCAGGTGAAAGATACAGCCATCGCCGTCACAACGATCTTCAGGGACTTCGGATATCGCGAAAAACGTCATTTGGCACGACTGAAGTTTCTAATGGCTGACTGGGGTCCTGATAAATTCCGTGAAAAACTGGCGGAGCATGTAGACCTTTTACCCGCAGGTGAAGATGCAGTGACAGGATGGAATGCCGGGTATTTCTATGGTGTTCACCGCCAAAAGCAGGAAGGTCTGAATTACGTTGGGCTGAATGTTCCCGTCGGACGATTGAATTCTGACGAAGTGCTGGAGCTTGCCGGCATTTCAAAAAAATATGGGAACGGTGAACTAAGAAACTGCAATTCTCAAAATCTTATTATTCCCAATATACCGGATGAACATGTTGATGCTTTGCTTGAAGAAAAGATCTTCGACCGAATATCTACCAGTCCATTATCCTTTATCGGCTATTCTGTTTCCTGTACGGGCATCGAATATTGCAATCTGGCCCTTGTCGAAACGAAGGAACGGATGAGAGTGATCGCGAATGAGCTGGACAGAGACCTATCGCTCGATGTACCGGTCCGGATCCATATGGTCGGATGTCCGAATTCATGCGGGCAGCGGCAAATTGCAGATATTGGATTGCAGGGCATCAAGATGAGGACAAAGGACAAGAACATGATTGAAGCCTTTGAAATATATGTCGGCGGTACACTTCAAGATGGAGGGAAACTGAATGAAAAACTAAAAGGGAAAGTAAACGCACAGGATTTGCCTGATGTGGTGAAAGAGTTATTGCTGCATTTTAAACAAACAAAAGAACCTGGCGAATCATTCTTTGATTATATCAGCCGGACAGGGAGCTCATCTCTGCAACGATCTCTGGATGAAATGCTTCAAGAAGCATAAAAGGAGGGACTTCATGAATCTGTATCGGTTTGAAGTAACCACATCTGCATTTGTGACAAGTGTGGTAATTGCTGCGGAACAAGATGAAAAGGCATTCGATCTTGTGGAAATAGAGTTGGAAAAATACTTCTTGAAAAAACTTGATGTCCTCGATATTTCTCTTTATGAGAAACGTAGAATCAGAGGAAGCGGGGCAGGATATGTACTTCACGAACAAGAGACACTATCAAATACTTTAGGGGGAAATCGGTGATGGGTAAGGTTTACTTGGTGGGGGCGGGTCCTGGAGATCCAGAATTGATTACGCTTAAGGCTCTGAAGGCAATAGAGAAGGCAGATGTGATCCTGTATGACCGTCTCGTGAATAAGGAGCTGCTAACATATGCGAAGAAAGAGGCAGACCTGATATACTGCGGGAAACTCCCAAACTATCACACCATGAAACAGGAGACGATCAATCATTTTCTTACGAGATATGCAGCCGGCGGAAAGGAAGTCGTCAGGTTAAAAGGGGGCGATCCCTTCGTATTTGGCAGGGGCGGGGAGGAAGCCGAAGCCCTTGCCGGAAAGAATATCCCGTTCGAAATCATTCCCGGGATCACTTCTGGAATCGCTGCGGCTGCCTATGCTGGGATACCGGTCACGCACCGGGAGGCGAGTTCCTCTGTTGCTTTCGTGACGGGGCACCGCAAGAATGATCAATTAGAAGAAGAAAAGTGGGAAGGTCTATCGAAAGGGATCGATACCCTGGCCATTTATATGGGGGTAAGCAACCTTCCGTATATCAAGGGGAAGCTTCTGAAATATGGAAAAAGCAAAGACACTCCAGTAGCTCTCGTTCATTGGGGTACAACAGAAATCCAGAGAACTGTCACGGGTACACTTGAAACCATCGTTGACATTGTAAAGGAAGCAAAGATTGAAAATCCGAGTATGATCATTGTAGGGGAAGTCGTCCGTTACCGTGAAAAAATACAATGGTTTGAAGAGATGTCTGAAAAGCGGCAGATGAGCGAGGCATTATAAAATGGCTCATGCTGTATTATATGTATGCCATGGAAGCAGACTTAGAGAGGCACGTGAGGAAGCAATCAATTTTATAAATGATTGCAAGCCTCATATAGATGCAGAAATACAGGAAGTCAGTTTTCTAGAGCTTGCTGCACCTTCTATTGAAGAAGGATTTGATAAATGTGTGAATGCAGGGGCTGAACAAATTTCGGTGGTTCCTCTTTTATTATTGACAGCAACCCATTCAAAAATAGATATTCCAAAAGCCTTAAAAGCATGTTCATCTAAGCATCCATCAATACTGGTCAATTATGGAAATCCAATAGGTGTTCTCGAAAAAATGGCGGATTCCGTTATTAACCGGATCAATCAATGCACAGAAATTGATCCTGATGCCATTGCTGTTCTAATCGGGAGAGGGAGCTCAGATCCTGATGTGAAAAGAGACTTGGGAAAGATTGCTGAAATCGTTCAGAATAAAACGGATTTGAAATCCGTATGGACCTGTTTTCTAACCGCTTCAACACCGAGCTTTAAAGATACGCTTCAAAAAGCAAAGCGAACGGGAAGAAAGGTTGTGTTCATTCCTTACCTGCTCTTTACAGGCTTATTGATGAAAGGCATCGAAAAAGACATATATGATGAAAACAACTGCCTAAAGCTATGCGGTTACCTGGGAAAAGAGCCTTTGGTTGCAGAGGCATTTATCGGTCGGATTAAAGAAACGATGAAAGCGGGGGGATCCTATGCTGCCACTCATGATTGAGATGAAAGGGAGAAGAGTAACTGTGGCAGGCGGAGGGGAAATCGCGTTAAGGAAGCTGCGTGTATTTATGGAACAAGGAGCGGTTGTGAAGGTAGTGAGCCCGCAGGCAGTGGAAGGGATAAGAAAGCTTGCAGGCAGCAAAGAAATTCAGTGGAAACAAAAATCGGTTGAAAAATCCGATTTAGAGGATGCCTTTATCATACTGGCGGCAACAGATAAGCGGGAAATTAATGAATGGATTAAAGACCAGGCAACACAGAATCAGCTCGTAAGCTTAGTTGATCAAGGAAAACACAGTGATTTTCAAATGACCTCATTTACACAAAGAGGTCATTTGTCAGTCTCTGTTTCAACCAATGGTGCCAGTCCTTTTTTGGCAAAGAAACTGTGCCGTCAATTTATGGAGCAATTTAATGATGTATATATAGAGAAGTTATCCTTGATGGCGGAAAAAAGAAAGGAAATCAACGGATCTGCCATAAGCAGGGAAGAAAGGGTTATGTTGCTGAAGCAGATGGCAGACGAGGCATAGAGAGGAATCTATGCCTCTTTTGCTGTTGGCTCGGAATAGAAATCACGAACGATTTTATAATATTGATCATTAATGTTAGGAAATTCACTTTACAAGTGAAAGGTTAGGTATTATACTTACGTTAATTAATTCAATATGCATTCACTCATATAATAGCGGGGATATGGCCCGCAAGTTTCTACCGGATGACCGTAAATCTTCCGACTATGAGTGAGCAATGGATTGTCCGTATCTGTAAACGATGCGTACTTTCTTTGCCTTTATTATTCAGCCTAAAGGACATTGTCTCACTCAATTCATTGAGCAGAGTGCAATCTCCATTAGGCTTTTTTGTTTCGTAAGCGTAATGGGGACGGACTGGAGGAGTGGAAAAATGGACGCATTAAAGCAAAAAATTCATGAAGAAGGTTTAGTTCTCTCGGACTCTGTGTTAAAGGTGGATTCATTCCTTAATCATCAGGTTGATCCCCAATTGATGAAGGCAATTGGAGAAGAATTTGCTGAGAGATTTCGTCACCAGGCTATTTCGAAAGTATTGACGATCGAATCTTCTGGAATCGCACCAGGGGTTATGGCTGCTTTAGAATTGAATGTTCCTCTGATATTCGCTCGAAAGCGACAATCATTAACGTTATCAGAAGGCATACTGAGTTCAAGCGTTTATTCGTATACAAAGCAGGAGAAAAATACGATATCGATATCAGATAAATACATTGCAGAAAAGGACAACGTACTGATCATTGATGACTTTCTGGCCAATGGCCAGGCAGCTTTAGGGCTTATTGAACTGGTTCAAAAAGCTGGTGCAGATGTAGCTGGCATCGGGATTGTCATCGAGAAAGCATTCCAGGATGGAGGGGAAATTCTCCGGGAGAAAGGCTACCACGTGGAATCATTGGCAGAAATCCTTTCTCTGGAGGGGAAAAATATCACATTTAAGGATCAAGACAAAGAGGAGGTTCACAGCATATGAAAAATGCATCTTTAGGCATTCAACATGTATTGGCCATGTATGCTGGAGCGGTCATTGTCCCGCTGATTGTAGGCGGAGCTCTTGGGTTGACTGGCCAACAGCTTACGTATCTCGTTTCAATTGATATTTTCATGTGCGGGATTGCGACCATCCTGCAAGTTTGGAAGAACAGATTTTTCGGCATAGGACTTCCAGTCGTATTGGGATGCACCTTTACTGCAGTAGGTCCAATGATTGCCATCGGCGGTCAATACGGGATTTCAGCCATTTATGGTTCTATTCTGGTATCCGGTGTGTTTGTGTTAGTAATCAGTAAATATTTCGGTAGGCTGGTTCGGTTTTTCCCGCCTGTTGTAACGGGTTCGGTGGTCACAATTATCGGTATCACACTGATTCCAGTGGCCATGAATAATATGGCCGGCGGTGAAGGAAGCGCTGATTTTGGTTCTTTGACCAATCTCTCGCTTGCTTTTGGAACATTATTCATTATCCTCTTTCTTTATAAGTTTTTCACCGGCTTCATTCGTTCCGTGTCCATATTGGCAGGACTTGTGATCGGTACTGTCATTGCCTATATGATGGGAATGGTCAACTTCAATGCGGTAGGTGAAGCTGCATGGTTCCATATGGTCCAGCCATTTTACTTCGGTATGCCGACATTTGAAATTTCCGCTATCCTAACGATGATTCTGGTCGCTATGGTCAGTCTTGTTGAATCAACAGGTGTATATTTTGCCCTATCGGATATTTGTAAAAAAGAAGTATCTGAAAAAGATTTGGCGAGAGGTTATCGTGCTGAAGGACTCGCCATTGTTCTTGGGGGAATTTTCAACGCATTCCCTTACACCACATATTCACAGAATGTAGGCTTGATTCAATTGTCTGGAGTGAAAAAGAATCAAATCATTTATTTGACTGGGATATTCCTGATCATCCTCGGATTGCTGCCAAAAATCGGGGCGTTAACAACGATCATCCCTTCACCTGTTCTTGGCGGCGCCATGGTGGCAATGTTCGGAATGGTCATCGCTTACGGAATCAAAATGTTAAGCAGAGTGGACTTTTCATCTCAAGAAAATCTATTGATCATCGCTTGTTCTGTCGGTATGGGATTGGGTGTAACAGCAGTACCCGAACTATTCTCCAAGATGCCATCCGGGATTCAAATTTTGACGGAAAATGGGATTGTAGCGGGAAGCGTGACAGCAATACTGTTGAACTTATTCTTTAATGTCGCAAGAAAACGGGAAACGCGCGTTGTTTTAGAAGAGCAACAGGCGTCTTAGATCCTTAATGTAATTTGAAAGCAAACTTTCTTATCAAAACGTATTCATTATGATAAATCATAGGTTAAAGCCCAAAGGATATCATTTCCTTTGGGCTTTTTTATATGTACTATTGATCATTTTTTCATGTTCTTTAGTGATTATGGATGGTGAATGGAGTGGAAGACGCAGAACCCTCCGGGAAAAGCGGTTTATGCGAAACTTGTCCAGCCAACTCCGGCAGTCCATTGCTGAAAGCGGAATTGGGACGTAAGCCAACAAAGAATAGGTATTCAGGAAACTTTACATAATAGGTGATTTCTGGCGAGTTGGGCTCTTTTCCATGACATTATCTTCATGCATGTACAAATACTCATGATCCTTTGAAAATATTGATTCTTCAATACTAATTCGCTGCATTTTCTGTTTGAAAATAGGAAAATATCCCTTTTTAATCCAATTATCATTGTAATATTCCGTAATTAAATTTATAATATTAAGAAAAATTAAACAATTTTTCCTATGAAAGGGGGATAAATGATGAATATTTACATGTCAGTGGATATGGAAGGCATTACAGGTTTAGTGGACCATACCCATGTGGATCAAGGCAAACATAATTATGAACGAGCGAGAGCCATCATGACGGCAGAAACGAATGCTGTAGTCGAGTCAGCGTTTGACAATGGATGCCGTGAGGTTTTAGTCAATGACAGTCATTCACAGATGAACAATCTGTTGATTGAAATGCTGCACCCTGAGACGAGATTAATTTCCGGTGGAGTGAAACCATATTCAATGGTTCAAGGGCTGGATGATACGTTCCAAGGTGCATTTTTTGTTGGCTATCATGCCAGGGCTTCCATGAAGGGGGTGATGTCGCATTCGATGATTTTCGGTGTCCGAAATATGTACATCAACGATAAGGCGATAGGCGAAATGGGATTCAATGCCTATGTTGCAGGTTACTACGGTGTTCCTGTCCTGCTGGTTGCAGGCGATGATCAGGCAGCACTCGAAGCAGAGAGTCTCATTCCAAATGTGACGACTGCTGTTGTAAAGGAAACGATTTCCCGCTCTGTGGCAAAGAGTCTGACCCCGGCAAAGTCTCACGCTTTATTAAAGGCGAAAACGGAACAAGCATTGCTTAATCGTAATAATGTAAAACCGCTCATACCGCCAGATAACCCTGAACTAAGGATTGAATTTGCCAATTATGGACAGGCAGAATGGGCAAGTATCATGCCCGGTACTGTACACGAGCCAGGCACAACGACTGTCAGGTTTCAAGCAATGGATATTTTGGATGCTTACAGGTCGATGGTTGTCATGACTGAACTTGCGATGAAAACAACATTCTGTTAGAAAGTGTGAGAACTGATGGGTACATATTTATTCAAACGGCTATTGGCGATGGTCATCACGTTGTGGCTGATTGTTACATTGACTTTTTTCCTGATGCATGCCATTCCGGGATCTCCATTTAACGAAGAAAGAAATACAAGTGAAATGGTACAGAAAAACCTGGAAGCGCATTATCATCTTGATGAACCTTTGTTGGTTCAATACGCTCTTTATTTAAAATCTCTTGTTACATTGGATTTCGGTCCTTCCATTACACAACCTTCCCAAACAGTGAATGATTTGTTGGGAAGAGGATTTCCGATCTCTTTCGAATTAGGAATGATCACTCTCTTCATCGCGGTGCTGTCTGGAATCGTTTTGGGAATATTAGCCGCACTAAAGCATAACCGTTTGATCGATTATATGGCGATGACATTTGCTGTATTGGGTATTTCGATCCCTAACTTTGTCATGGCAACGATGTTGATTCAGCAGGTTGCCGTTAATTGGGAGATACTTCCTGTGGCCACCTGGACAAGCTGGAAGCATATGATTCTGCCGACGCTTGCACTGGCAACCGGACCGATGGCGATCATTGCACGCTTGACCCGTTCCAGTATGTTGGAAGTCCTCACCCAGGATTATATACGGACGGCAAGAGCGAAGGGACTGTCGCCAGTAAAGATTGTTGTGAAGCACGCTTTGCGAAATGCACTTCTTCCAGTGGTCACTGTGCTCGGTACGCTTGCAGCAGGGATTCTGACTGGTACATTTGTAATCGAACAAATATTCGCCATCCCGGGAATGGGCAAGTATTTCGTTGAGAGCATCAATCAGCGTGACTATCCGGTTATTATGGGAACGACTGTTTTCTATAGTGCGTTTTTGATTGTGATGCTGTTTCTAGTGGATCTTGCATACGGATTTCTTGACCCAAGAATTAAGCTGCATAAGAAGGAGGCGAAATAATGGGTGCACCGAAACATCATGAACCGAACAGTTCTCCCGATGTCTTAGATGAATGGTTTACACCAAAGCAGAAGAAACGGGAAGACGCTGAAGCAGTTGTGAGACCAAGCCTCTCCTATTGGCAGGATGCATGGCTGCGTCTCCTCAAAAATAAATTGGCGATGATGGGATTCATTTTCCTGTCGGTTTTGATCACCATGGCTGTCATCGGCCCCATTATCTCGCCTCACGATGTCACGAAGCAAACACTTGCGAGTCAGAATCTGCCTCCTTCCAGTCAGCATTGGTTCGGTACGGATGATTTAGGCAGGGACGTGTTTACCCGCACTTGGTACGGGGCACGCATCTCTCTGTTTGTAGGATTCATGGCCGCACTGATCGACTTTGTCATCGGAATCATTTATGGGGGCATCGCCGGCTATAAGGGGGGTAAAACGGATAATGCGATGATGCGTATCGTCGAAATATTATACGGACTCCCCTATTTACTTGTAGTCATATTATTAATGGTAGTAATGGGGCCAGGATTATCGACCATTATTGTGGCATTAACTGTTACAGGATGGATCGGGATGGCCAGGATCGTACGGGGCCAGGTGCTCCAAATTAAAAATTACGAATTCATCCTGGCGTCAAAAACATTTGGTACGAAAACGGCAAGGATCATCCGCAAGAACCTGCTGCCGAATACGATGGGACCGATCATTGTCCAAATGACACTGACGGTACCAAGTGCCATTTTCGCAGAAGCATTCCTGAGCTTTCTTGGGCTGGGGATCCAGGCACCGTATGCCAGCTGGGGCGTCATGGCCAATGATGGGCTATCCACGATTCTATCAGGCTACTGGTGGCGATTATTCTTCCCTGCTTTATTTATATCATTGACAATGTTTTCGTTTAACGTATTGGGTGATGGGCTTCAGGATGCTCTTGACCCTAAGCTGAGGAGGTAATCATCATGAAAGACAGTGTATTATCCGTTCAGGATCTCCATGTATCCTTTACCACTTACGGAGGAGAGGTAAAAGCCGTACGCGGAGTAAGTTTTCATTTGCAGAAGGGAGAAACACTAGCCATTGTCGGGGAATCCGGCTGCGGTAAGAGTGTTACCTCCCAAAGTGTCATGAGGCTCATACCTAATCCTCCCGGCAGGATTACAAATGGATCCATCATGTTTAACGGCAGGGACCTGCTGCAATTATCTGAGAAAGAAATGAGGGGTGTGCGCGGTGCAGATATCTCTATGATCTTTCAGGATCCGATGACTGCCTTGAACCCGACGCTGACCATTGGAGAGCAGATCATGGAAGGTATCCTTCAGCATGAAGCGATTTCGAAGAAGGAAGCATCGGTGAAAGCCGTCGAAATGCTTACTCTCGTGGGTATACCGCATCCCGTGGAACGATTGAAGCAGTATCCCCACCAATTCAGCGGCGGGATGAGACAACGGATTGTGATTGCCATGGCTCTGGTCTGTCAGCCGGATGTCCTTATAGCGGACGAACCGACGACTGCTCTTGACGTAACGATTCAAGCTCAAATCCTGGAACTCTTCAAAGAGGTCCAGCGTAAAACAGGCGTCTCCATCATTTTGATCACACATGACTTAGGAGTCGTGGCACAGGTTGCAGACCGGATCGCTGTTATGTATGCGGGCAAAATCGTCGAAGAAGGAACGAGAAGAGAAATCTTCTATACGCCTCAACACCCCTATACCCAGGGGCTATTGAAGTCGGTTCCGAGACTGGATCTCGATGGAGCGGATTTGACACCGATTGCGGGATCTCCGCCTGATTTATTTTCACCTCCGGCCGCTTGTCCATTTGCTGCCCGATGTGATAAGGCGATGGAAGTATGCGACCGCGTCTATCCGATGAAGACAAAGCTTTCAAGTGACCACCACGTTGATTGCTGGCTGCAGGACCCGCGTGCGAAATCGAAGCTTTCAACTATCATTTTAACGATAAGCTGATAGTCTGATAGAAATAACAAAGAGGGGGAGAATCATGAAAAAGGTTTTATCAGTATGTTTAACCGGTTTACTTTTATTTGTACTGGCAGCATGTACAGCAACAAAAGATGCAGGCAGCGACTCAAGCAGCAAAGATGGGAAAGACAGCGGGGAAAAGGTGCTGCACCTGAACAACGGGGCCGAACCGACCTCATTTGATCCGCCAATCGGGTTTGATTCGTATTCCTGGACTGCACTGAACAATTTAATGGAAGGTCTGACCCGCTTAAACGCTGATCATGAGCCTGAAGGTGCCATGGCTGAGAAATGGGATGTTTCAGAAGATGGGAAAGTGTATACGTTCCATCTTCGTGATAATGCCAAATGGTCAAACGGTGATGATGTAACCGCAGGAGATTTTGTTTTTGCATGGAAACGACTGTTAGATCCTGAAACTGGATCGCCTGCTGCTTTCCTTGGTTATTTCATTGAAGGCGGAGAAGCTTTCAATAATGGAGAAGGATCAGCTGATGAAGTGAAGGTCAAGGCTGTTGATGAGAAAACATTTGAAGTGACATTGACCAGCCCGCAAGCTTATTTCTTAAGCGTCATTTCAAACCCTGCCTTCTTCCCTATCAATGAAAATGTGGCAAAGGAAAACCCGGAATGGTTTGCAGAAGCTGACACATTCGTAGCGAATGGACCATTCAAATTAGCTGAATGGGAGCATGACAGCCATTTCGTGATGGAAAAGAATGATCAATATTGGGATGCAGATTCCGTGAAGCTGGACAAAGTGCACTGGGCAATGGTAAATGATTCGAATACTGACTATCAGCTGTATAAAACCGGGGAGCTGGATACAGCGGATGTTCCTGCAGACTTAAGTAAACAACTGTTTGAAGAAGGTAAAGTAAATGTAGAAGACCAGGCGGGAACATACTTCTACCGCTTTAATTTAGAAAAGGAACCGTTCCAGAACAAGAACATCCGAAAAGCATTCGCGATGGCAGTCGATCAGCTGCAAATGGTTGATTTTGTTACGAAAAACAAAGAAAAGCCTGCGTATGGATTTGTTTCAAGCGGGTTCAAAGATTCATCCGGGAACGATTTCCGTGAAACAAGCGGTGACCTGGTTCAGACAAATATCGAAGAAGCAAAAGCATTGTTGGAGAAAGGCATGGAAGAAGAGGGATACGAAACCCTTCCTGAAGTTACTTTAACTTACAGTACAAGTGATACTCATCAAAAAATCGCAGAAGCACTTCAGCAAATGTTCAAAGAGAATCTGGATGTAGACGTGAAATTAGCCAATATGGAATGGAATGTATTCCAGGACGAGCAAAAGGCTTTGAAATTCCAATTATCACGAAGCTCTTTCATTGCTGATTATGGCGATCCAATCAACTTCCTGGAAAATTTCCAAACGGGGCATTCAATGAATCGTACCGCATGGAGTAATGAAGAATATGACAGCTTAATCAAGCAGGCTAAGAATGAAGCAGACGAAGCGAAACGCTTTGAATTGATGTATAAAGCTGAAAAGATCTTAATGGAAGATATGCCGATTATCCCAATCCACTTCTATAACTATGTGTATTTACAAAACGAGGATGTATCCGGTATCGTTCGTCACCCCGTAGGGTACATGGAATTAAAATGGGCAGATAAAAAATAAACTAGAGAAATTCGGAGTGGAGAAGATTCTAAATTTAGGGTCTCCTCCCTCTTTTTCTACTAAAGGGGCGGATAGATATGGCAGTGAAACCTTTAATGCTGAAACGCGGCGACACCGTCGGGATTATTGCTCCTGCGAGCCCTCCGAAACAAGAATTACTAGGTAATGCACTATCGTTTCTGGAGGAATCAGGATTAGCGGTTAAAATCGGGTCCAGCGTTTATCGGCAGCATGGTTATTTGGCCGGAATGGATGAAGAACGGATAGATGATATACATACGATGTTTCTTGATCAGGAGATAAAAGCAATTATTTGCGCCTGCGGAGGTTACGGAACAGGACGGATTGTATCTAAATTGAACTATGATCTAATAAAAAATAATCCAAAAATCGTTTGGGGATACAGTGATATAACCTTTCTGCATACGGCAATACATCAGAAAACGGGTCTTGTCACTTTTCATGGGCCGATGCTGAGTTCAGACATAGGGTTAAAGGATGTTCATGAATTAACCAAAAAGTCATTTAAGCAGCTATTCAAACAGGGGCCGCTTGAATTTACGTCTAAGCACTCGACCCTTCATACACTTGTGGAAGGCATGGCAAGCGGTCCTGTAATAGGAGGGAATCTTACACTGTTAGTAACTACACTGGGGACAGAATATGAGGTGAACACAAAAGGAAAGATTCTTTTCATCGAAGATGTTGATGAAGAACCGTATAAAGTTGACCGCATGCTGAATCAGCTGAAGATGGCGGGGAAATTCAATGATGCGGCAGGAATCATCATCGGCGACTTCAAAAACTGTGTACCTGATAAGAGGAAGGAGTCGCTGACTCTGGATCAATTGTTTGTAGATCATGTAATACCTGCGAATAAACCGACTATGAGAGGATTCCAGATTGGTCACTCCTCCCCTTGCCTCGGCATTCCGATCGGTTCAGTGGCAAATATGAATACAAAGGAACAAACACTCATTGTCGAAAGCGGCATAAGGGAAGAGGATGAAGCCTGATGGAAATTGTACAGATTGAGACTTTTCGTGTAGCTGTACCTTTGCATACCCCATTCAAAACGGCTCTGCGAACGGTATATACAGCAGAAGCAATCGGGGTGAAAATGATCTGTGACAACGGAATCACCGGCTGGGGGGAAGCCCCTCCGACCCTCGTGATCACGGGTGACAGCCTGCAAAGCATTGAATCTGCCATACTGGAGGTCTTACGGCCGGCATTAGTCGGAAAATCTCTATTAAACCATGAATCTATTTTCCAGAACATGCATAAGCTCCTCATAGGAAATTATAGTGCAAAAGCTGCCGTTGATATGGCAATTTATGATTGCCTTGCACAGCATAGCAGGCTGCCGCTCTATCAGTATCTCGGAGGATACCGGAACATGCTTGAAACAGATTATACCGTCAGTGTGAACAGCCCGGCGGAAATGGCGGAAGATGCCTTGCTGTACAATGCGAAAGGCTTTGACGTTCTGAAGATAAAAGTGGGAAAGGATGAGATCGATACAGACATCAAACGCATTCAGGCGATTCGCAGGGTGATTGATGATTCGATAAAGATCCGCCTCGATGCAAACCAGGGGTGGGAAGCCAAAGCGGCTGTCCGGGCAATCCGGAAGATGGAAGACCTGGGCCTGAATATCGAATTGGTTGAACAGCCAGTACCAGCACATGATTTAGAAGGATTGAAAAAAGTAACCGACAATGTCGATACGCTCATTATGGCCGATGAAAGTGTGTTCAGCCCTCAGCAGGCATTTCAGGTATTGAAAACACGAAGTGCCGACCTTATCAATATCAAGTTGATGAAAGCAGGCGGAATCTATCAGGCGCAAAAGATCAACAACTTGGCAGAAATATGCGGAGTAGAATGCATGGTGGGCAGCATGATCGAAACGCGTCTTGGCATTACTGCTGCTGTACATTTTGCAGCAAGCAAGAAGAATATCACGAGGTATGACTTCGATGCACCATTGATGCTTTCTGACGACCTCGTGTCAGGTGGTATTCGGTATCACGGGAAATCCATCACCATACCTGACTCTCCGGGTCTCGGAGTCAAGACGGTGCAAATTCATTAATGTAAACGGAGGTATACATATGAGTGAAAAAGCTGCAGTCAATGTACCGGTAGCAACTATTTGGACATCACCTGATTCAGCACGCTCCCTGGATGCGTACGCTGTATCCAATCCAGTAGACATAAACAAATGGCTGGACTCTTTAACACATGAAACAAGACTTGCTCTATGTGATGAGAATCGCATCCAGTCACAGGCATTATTCGGTCAGGAGGTATTGATCCTCGAAGAAAAGGAAGGCTGGTCGCATGTGATCGTCCTTGATCAAGCCTCTTCCAAAGATGAACGCGGCTATCCGGGATGGGTTCCCTCTCAACAGATAAGCAGGAAAGCTTCTAGTTCAGAAACGAATTCTTTCGCCATTGTTAAAAGCGAATTCGCTGAGTTATTAACAGAAGAAAATGTAAAGGAACTGGAGTTAAGTTTTCTAACCTCTCTAACTATTGAAAAAGAAGAGGATCAACGAATCGCTGTGTACACTCCCTTAGGAATTAAGTATGTTAAACGAGAGAACGTATACATCTCCACTAGGGCTGTAGAAGATCGATTGGGTAATGGAAAAGATATTGTGACAGCGGGGAAAGCATTCCTGAATCTTCCTTATTTATGGGGAGGTATGAGCAGCTACGGGTTCGATTGTTCAGGATTCAGCTATTCCATGTGTAAGGCCAATGGATATCTTATCCCACGAGACGCAGGAGACCAGGCTAAGAAAGGAGAAAACGTTCCTTTTGATGAACTGAGAGCTGGTGACCTTCTGTTTTTCGCTTATGAAGAAGGGAAAGGGAGCATTCACCATGTGGGCATTTATTGCGGAGACGGCAAGATGATCCACTCACCGAATACCGGAAAGACAATTGAAATCATCACACTTAAAGGGACTTATTATGAAAAAGAGCTCTGTGCAGCAAGGCGCTACTGGCGGGAGACGGGGGATGGATCATGACAAAGGAAATGCTGCTGGAAGTAAATGGGCTGAAGAAGTATTTCTCCCTGGAGAAAGGAAAAACACTTAAAGCAGTGGACGGTGTATCCTTTGAAATATTTAAAGGTGAAACATTTGGACTGGTTGGGGAATCGGGATGTGGAAAGTCTACAACCGGCAGAACGATTATCGGACTGTATGAAGCAACAGAGGGAGAAGTGTTGTATAGCGGACAAGATGTTCACTCTTTAACAGAAAAAGAAAAGCGTGCGTTTTACAGCAAGATGCAGATGATTTTCCAGGATCCGTACGCATCGCTGAATCCCAGGTCGACAGTACGTGAAATCATTGCAGAGCCCATGGAGGTACATGGTTTATATAAGGATAAAAAGAAACAGCTGGAGCGGATTTATCAGCTTCTTGAAGACGTCGGTCTAAACCGGGATCACGCGAACAGGTATCCTCATGAGTTCAGCGGCGGCCAGCGGCAGCGGATCGGGATTGCCAGGGCACTTGCTCTGAATCCCGAATTCATCATTGCAGATGAACCGATTTCTGCTTTGGACGTATCCGTGCAGGCACAGATCGTCAATCTATTGAAAAAATTGCAGGATGAAAAGGGATTGACATTCCTTTTCATCGCCCATGATCTCTCAATGGTCAAACATATCAGTAACAGGATCGCTGTCATGTACCTGGGGCATATCGTTGAGTTGACTGATAGCAATGAATTATACAAAAAGCCTCTCCATCCATATTCCCAAGCGCTCCTTTCAGCCATCCCCATCCCTGATCCGGATGTTGAAGATGAACGTGAAAGGATGATACTGAAGGGGGAGATCCCAAGCGCAATGAATCCTCCCAGCGGCTGCGTATTCCGTACCAGATGCCCGGCAGTAATGGAAGCCTGTGCCTCTGTTATGCCAAGGTGGCATGAAGTTGAGAAGAACCACTATGTAGCATGTCATCTGTATGATAAAACAATACGTCAAGATCATGATGAAGTGGCTGTCACTAAGTAATGGGCAGTATCAGTAAGAAGACAAGTATTTTAGAGCAGAAGATTTATAGATTGATTAAGGAAAATCATGGGAGGGTCAGTTTGTCCATTGAACTGTCAGATCACGTTATCAATCATCATTCTGAACAACCGTATTCAGCAGCCAGCTTGATCAAACTGCCCATTTTACTTGAAGGATTTCGTCAGATACAGGAGGGTAAGTTGGACCCGGATGAGGCCATATCTGTCTCTCAAGTTGAAAAAGTGGGAGGGGCAGGTGTCCTCAGCCATTTATCAATACGTTCAGAAGTTACTATCCTCGATCTGCTCACGCTTATGATCCTCGTGTCTGATAACACGGCAGCCAATCTCTTGATCGATCGCATGGGGATAATATCAATCAATGATTTGTGTAAGCGTCTGGGACTGAAAGAAACCCAATTAAACCGTAAACTGATGGATTTCAAAGCACTTCAATCAGGAATTGATAATCATATATCCGCTTTCGACGCACGTACCTGCATAAAGGCTATTGATAAGGATGAAATGTTTCATGCACATAGCAGGGAGTCGATGCTCCGGATACTTCACAATCAGCAATTCTGCCACAAGCTCCCTGCAAAGATAAACCGCGATCTAATCTTTTCAGCAAATAAAACGGGTGAGCTTCCCGGAGTGGAACACGACTGTGCAATTTTCCGTTATAAAGGTGAGACGATTTATGCAGCAGTTTTAATTGATGAATTGACGGATCAGACAGCAGGAAGTGAGGTATTGGTGAGGATCGGCAGCTTCCTGAATGCGTATATGGAAGGTTGAAAGAAAAAGAGAAAAGCCATTTCTCTCTTTGTAGAAACGGCTTTTCTCTTTTTTGGCATCAACAAGTTAACAACATGTTGTAGTTTGACTAGGTGTCATCGGGAGTTTACAATGAAAATATATTCATTCATCAAAAAAGAAAGGGGAATGCTACATGAAATCTGGAGGTAATAAGTTCTTTGTTGCAAAAGCGGATGAAGTTGAAGTATGTGTAAGGACGCAAATGTCTGAAATATTCGCAGATGGCTTCATCCAATGGCTTGGTTATTTTTCCAAAGATAAAAACATCATTGCAAAGGCATTTGCCCACATGTTTGTATTAGATCAATTTTATGTAGCTATAGAAAATGATAAAGTTGCAGGACTAGCGGCATGTACGGACGGGAAAACGTTATCTGTAAGTTTAAATAAGAAAGAGCTGAGAAAGCACTTAGGATTCTTTAAAGGAAGCATGGCCGGGCTCTTTTTAAAGAAGGAATTTGAATCCCCATATGAAAATTTCCCTCCAAATACAGGCTCGATTGAATTTGTTGGAACAGCTGCTGAATTCAGAGGACATGGAGCAGCAACTCAAATCATCCGGCATATTTTCGAAAATACACCGTACAGCGATTACGTTATTGAAGAGGTTGCCGATACGAATACTCCGGCAATGAATTTATATAAAAAATTGGGTTTTGAGGAGTATAAA
>NZ_JABMCR010000309.1 GCF_013179555.1 Bacillus haikouensis | reverse complement strand
AATCGGAGGAGGGCCGGCAGGTCTTTCCTCAGCCAGGGAATTAGCGAGACTTGGTTATGAAGTGACCATTTATGAAGCGGCAAAAGAAGCAGGAGGTCTGAACACTTATGGCATTGTTTCTTTCCGGCTTCCTCAGAGCATTTCATTTTGGGAAGTGGATCAGGTCAGGAACATGAACGTTAAGATACGTACTAACACCAAGGTAGGTGAGGATATTTCTGCGGAAGAAGTACTCGACAGCCATGATTATGTCATTCTGGCTGCAGGCATGGCCCATGTACCCCCGTTGAATATCGAAGGGGAGCACCTTGATGGTGTTCATGATGCCATTGAATTTGTGAAATCTACAAAAAGCGGTGATATATCCAAAGAGTATGTAGGGAAAAAAGTAGTTGTAATCGGTGCAGGTAATACTGCCATTGATGGTGCCACTTGTTCTGTTCGATTAGGGGCAGAAAATGTGAAAATACTATACCGCCGCACAATGGAAGAAATGACTGCCTATGATTTCGAATATGAATTTGCTAAGCAGGATGGGGTGGAATTTCGCTGGCTGACTGCTCCTAAGAGAATCATAGGGAACGAGGACGGCAGGGTTATAGGAATAGAATGCTTCAAAATGAAGCTGGGTGAACCTGGAGATGATGGAAGGCGGCGACCTGTACCTGTGGAAGGTTCTGAATTCATCCTGCCTGTTGATGCCGTAATTAAAGCAATAGGTCAAACAAGGCATCGCACCTTAATCGATCAATTTCAATTAGAACATAGGGACGGAGTTGTTCAAGTTGACAGGGAAACCCTTCAAACGTCCAATCCGAAGGTGTTGGCATGTGGAGATGTGATCTTCGGTAAAGGAATTGGAGAAGCAATGGTCGTGACAGCCGCTGAACAGGGGAAGCAGGCTGCATACCACCTTCATAGACAACTGACGTCACTTCAAATGAATTAAGATTTGTTAGAGGGGGGAAACACATGGCAGATTTAAATATTGATTTAGCAGGAATAAAATCTCCTAATCCATTTTGGCTGGCATCCGCGCCGCCAACCAATTCCGGTTATCAGGTACAGAGAGCGTTTGAAGCGGGGTGGGGAGGGGCAGTCTGGAAAACATTAGGTGAGCCGATCATCAACGTATCATCCAGGTTTGCTGCCGTAAGCTATAATGGCCAGCGAGTGGCTGGCTTTAATAACATCGAGCTGATAACGGATCGACCATTGGAAGTGAATCTAAAGGAAATCTATGAAACTAAGAAGCGTTTTCCCAATCATGCAATCATTGCTTCATTAATGGTGGAACCAAAGCAGGAGAAATGGCATGAGATTGTCAAAAAGGTTGAAGACGTAGGTGTCGACGGTTTGGAACTTAATTTCGGCTGCCCGCATGGAATGGCTGAAAGGGGAATGGGTGCTGCATCTGGTCAAGTACCTGAATTAGTAGAAAAACAGACGTATTGGACGAAAGAAGTGGCAAAGACACCTGTAATCGTAAAATTGACTCCGAATATAACGGATATCACCGTGACAGCAGAATCAGCCGTGAAAGGAGGAGCAGACGCGGTCAGTATGATTAATACGATCAATAGTCTGGCAGGGGTCGATATCGATTCCTGGAACACCATCCCCCATGTTGCGGGAAAAGGTGCACATGGAGGCTATTGCGGACCGGCAGTCAAACCCATAGCTTTGAATATGGTGGCAGAATGTGCCCGTAACCCCCGGATTAATGTTCCGATATCAGGCATGGGGGGAGTATCGAACTGGCAGGACGCAGTAGAATACATGCTTATGGGTGCATCGGGTGTTCAGGTTTGTACAGCTGCAATGCATCACGGTTTCAGAATTGTTGAAGATATGCTGGACGGTCTGAACAATTACCTGGATCAGAAAGGTATCGCTTCTGTTCAGGACTTGGTCGGTAAATCAGTTCCGAGATATTCTGACTGGGGGAACTTAGACCTTAACTACAGCGTGGTGGCGAAAATAAACACTGATGTATGCATCAATTGCAATAAATGCCATATAGCTTGTGAGGATACTTCTCATCAATGCATTGATATGCTTAAAGATCCAGATGGCAATAGCTACCTGAAAGTTCGTGAAGAGGATTGTGTGGGGTGTAATTTATGTTCTATCGTCTGTCCGGTAGATGGAGCGATAGATATGATTGAGGTTCCGAGCGGGCATATGCCGATGACATGGAATGAACGGCAGGCTGCAGTCGGTAAACTGTCACAATGTGAAATTGATACAGTGAAATAAATCAGGAGGGTGAAGAATGAAAAAAGTAATCCAGAACGGAACAATTGTTACAGCAGCTGATACTTATAAAGCGGACATACTCATTGAAGATGGAAAAATATGCAGTATAGGAAAGGACTTTGATATCAGTGATGCAGAAGTCATCAATGCAGACGGAAAGTATATATTTCCGGGAGGGATAGATCCGCATACACATCTTGAAATGCCATTCGGCGGCACTGTTTCAAAGGACGACTTCGAAACAGGGACGATAGCTGCCGCATTTGGAGGAACCACCACCCTGATCGATTTTTGTTTAACTAATAAGGGAGAGCCTCTCCAAAATGCGATTGATACTTGGCATGCAAAATCCAAGGACAAGGCGGTGATCGATTACAGTTTTCATTTAATGATTGGAGAAATCAATCAAGAAGTGTTAAGTCAGCTTCCTGAAGTTATCGAAAATGAAGGTATAACTTCGTTTAAAGTCTTTATGGCATATAAAAATGTGTTCCAGGCTGATGATGAAACACTTTTTCGAACTTTGATCGCAGCCAAGAAACTTGGTGCCCTCGTCATGGTGCATGCCGAAAATGGTGATGTCATTGAATATTTGACCGAGCAGGCATTGGCTGAAGGTAAAACGGATCCAATATACCATGCATTGACCCGACCTCCCGAACTTGAAGGAGAAGCAACAGGAAGGGCTGCGAAGCTGACGGGTCTTGCTGATTCTCAGTTATACGTGGTCCATGTTTCCTGCCAAGAGGCTGTGAAACAAATAGCCGAAGCCAGAAGCAAGGGACTTAATGTCTGGGGGGAAACCTGTCCTCAGTATTTGGTCCTTGATCAATCTTATTTGGAACGTCCAAACTTTGAAGGTGCCAAGTACGTATGGTCACCTCCGCTTCGTGAAAAGTGGAACCAGGAAGTATTATGGAATGCCCTGAAAAGCGGAGAACTCCAGACACTGGGTTCCGATCAATGTTCATTTGATTTTAAAGGACAGAAAGATCTTGGTCTGGAAGACTTCACCAAAATCCCGAATGGCGGACCGATCATTGAGGACCGTGTATCCATATTATTCTCAGAAGGAGTTGAAAAGGGCAGAATTACCTTAAATCAGTTTGTCGATATTATGTCTACACGAAGTGCCAAGCTCTTTGGGCTATATCCTCAAAAAGGAACCATTGCGGCAGGTTCGGATGCAGATATTGTCATTTTTGATCCAAATGCAGAAAGAATCATTTCCGCAGAGAGTCACCATATGGCAGCAGACTATAACCCTTTTGAAGGTATGAAGATCAAAGGGGAACCTGTATCCGTATTGTCAAGAGGGGAATACGTCATTAAAGATAAGCAATTCGCAGGCAAATTGGGGAATGGGAAATATGTCAAGAGAGCGAGATACGGAAAACATCTTTTACGAGAAGAGAGCGAATCCTTACAACCTTCTAAATCCTGATCACATTCGACTTATGGAAATTTCTTCATTATAGAACAGCTCCTGTATGCAGAGTAGAAGCTATCTTCTACTCTCATGCCTCTCTTTGTTAAAGTTTGGTTTTGCCATTTGCAACAAACAAAAAGGAGTGTTCATGTTGAAAACAAGCTATTTAAAGTCACCTGATCTATTACCAATTAAAGAAAGTGAAAGAAAAATAACGAAATCCGGTTATTCTTTTATGTGGATAGGGATGGTGGTTGTTCTTGCTACCTTTGCTATCGGTGGGTCCGGTGTTATGTCATTACCGCTTCCACTTGTCCTGCTGGCAACCCTGATCGGTTCTTTGGCAATCGGCTTATTCATTACCTTGACAGGTGATATAGGGGTTGAACACGGATTGTCTTTTCCGGTTTATATGAGGGCTCCTTTCGGGACATTGGGAACACATATTCCATCGGTTGTCCGAGGTGTTGCCGCTTCCATGTGGTTTGGTATTAACACGTATTTCGGAGCCACAGCTATGAATGGCATCTTAAATATACTTTATGGTTTTGATAATTGGTTTATATGTTTCATCATATTTGCCCTTCTTCAATTAGTTAACACGGCCTTAGGGATAAAGGCGGTAGAGCGGTTTGCCGACCTTGCAGCTCCTGTGATTATCATCATATCAGTATGGATGTATTCTTCCCTGTCTGACTCGGCA
>NZ_JABMCR010000308.1 GCF_013179555.1 Bacillus haikouensis | reverse complement strand
TCTCTGTGAATGTTTTTTTACTCATGATGTTTCCCCGATTTCTACTAGTTGTCTATTTGTCATTATACAAAAAAATACCCTATAGGTAGACTTTTTTTAAGTGTCTACTCTATAGGGTACATTTTAGATTTTGCTATGACCTCCTTTTTAAGAATGAAGAATATCTGTTCCACTAATTTAGTTATTCTTTCTAATTTACACTTTCTTTATTGATACATTAATTATCAAACCAATCTGCAATGGAAGAAGTAAATTTCCAAACATCTTCTTCTTCCCTTGGCTTGACATATTCTTCTGACGTTGGATCGCTCCCCAAAGCTTCAAACATATGTGTTAGCCAGGTAGATTTATTTTTACCAATTCCTAAGTAGCTTAGCCAACTTTCTAGCTCTCCTCCTGGCACTATAAAGACTCCATATTGGGCAAGTTGATCAGCTAAACTCCAAAACGCAACTTGTTCTCCATCTTTTAGAAGCTCTACTCCCCCATCTCTTTTCATATCTTTACCAGTATTTTCGAATGATTTTTTGACTGATTGTCTTAAATTATTTAAGCTACTATGCAATTCTTCTGGAATATGAGCACCTTTCAATAAATTAGTCCAATTTGTACCGCCCTCTTTAATGACATCAATATCTAAAATTGATGCGACCGGTATTCCTAAATCTTTTAATGGCTTCATTATCCGGGAGGTAGTTTGTTTATTCTGGGCGTTTAAAAATAGACAATCCTTTACTCCACGATTATTCTTTTCTATCATCCTTAGATTGATTTCCTGGTAAAATGAGCGATCTGCATCTGCTTCTGTTATTATTACTTTTTCATGAAAAAGCGAACTAATTACTCCAGTTGACCTTAATAAAGGATCTTTCATTAAAGTTAACAAATCTTTATGATCAAGCACTTTTGAACTCGCGACATCATTATTGTACGTAAGTCTAACTATATTAACCTCTAAACCTGATTCAATACATCCCATAACAAAATTTGAACTATGAGTAGCCATAAGTAAATTTGCTATTTTCTTATTTGATAATTGAGTTAATCTTAATCCTAACTTTCTAGCTAATGGGGGGTGTAAAAACGCTTCAGGTTCATCAACTAAAATTGTTTTATAATTAAAACTAAACATGGAAGAAAGGATGCCCGTAAACGCTTTTACACCATCACTCATGTCTAGTATATTAATAGCATTTTTGTGGAATTCCCTCGATTCTTGATCTAGTGACTGCTCTTCGGTAGTACTTTTAGGTGCTCTTTTAGAGAAGCGAATCCTAAATTCATTCATGCCAGTAGGATCAATTACAAAATAAATGCCTAAAGCATCATATATAATATTCCTCAGTTCTTCTCTATATTCATCATTTTGAAATAACGACATTAAATGATTCATGGAAGGCCCGGATAAGTCTGCTGATGGTGTAGGCTCAGTAAGAGCAAACCTAGTTCTTCCATCAAGTCTCAAGATAAAGAGAGAGTAAAATTGCTCTAAAAAATATCTTTTGTTCATTTCATCAGAACTATTTGCTAGATAATTAGAAATATGCGGCCAATGAATATCTCTCATATCGTAGTTTCCACCATAAACAATTGGTTTCTTTACCGGGATATTTGTTGTAGTGTCATGTCTACTCGATGGGACTCTTATAGTGTCAATGGCTTTAAGAATCTCCTCTTCTGAGAACTCCTGTACATCGATATTATTCACTAATAAAAAATTCTCAGAACTCGCTGTTGATAAATATTCCTGAATCTCTCTAAGAAGTAAACTTTTACCGGAATTATTAGGTCCTACAAAAATTGTAGGCTTAGATACGTCTATATCAATTACTGAAGGATTTTCTTTTGTACCCTGTTTTATTTGTAGTTTGCTAATCACTCTTTATCACTCCTAATTTATTTACCGATATAATTTAACAAGCCAAATACAGTATCTTAAATTCATCATATCAAAAGAGATTTAAATAAACTATATTTTTACTATTGTGGAAATATATTGTTAATAAAAAAAGAAATGCGGGACATAGAAAAAAAGAGATCCCTATATTTTCACGTATAGGGATCTCTTTCTTTAGATATTATTAAGTATATCGATCACTTTTACGGACACCTTAGCAGGAATAAGAGATTTCAATTACGGCTTATTAAGGTTTTTTAACCCTGATTACATCATGCCGCCCCTAAGGGGAGGGTGTGTTATATCTTACACACCGTGTGCAAAAAGTGCGGTATTTCAAGGTTATGCTAAATTCTTCCTGTAACATCTTTAACGAATATTTATCGGTTTGCATTGGATTGCGTTAGTAAAATGTTAGCATAACAAGATACTAATAATGTTTGTAAAGCTTAACTTTTTTCCTCTAATTCTCTATTGTCTTAACTGGTTTGCAAATTGATTTCTGCAAATCGAGTTGACAAATTACATGGAAAAGTTCAGACAGTTATTTTCTTCTATCTAAATAGAACATATCCATTAATCAAACATTTAATTAATGGGTATGTTCTATAGCATCTGTCTTTAATTCCCCTATCATTTTGAAAATTTGGTGTTCGTCACCTTATTGTCTCAAGCTTATCCGTAATCAACATATGTCCAGGAGCATGAGTGATCATAATCGAAGGTTTTGCATTTAATCCAACGCTCTGGGGAGTAACACCACATGCCCAAAAAACCGGGACTCTCTCTTTCTGATCGAAGGCAATGCTTTCCCCATAGTCAGGAGAGAAAATATCAGTAATGCCGATTTCCTCAGGTTTTCCTATATGTACAGGTGCCCCATGGGATGTCTCGAATTTGGAGGTAATACTTTTAGCTTCTTCAACTTCTTCATTTAACAGAGCTCTCATACTAACAACCATATTCCCCTCGAATCTACCTGCTTTCTTACAGGGGAGTGAGGTCTTGTACATTGGGACTACCTTTTTTTGCTTCTGATGCAACAGAGTTATACCTGCCTGGTTTAGCGCTTTTTCAAATGTAAAACTACATCCGACCAAGAATGTAATAAAGTCATCTCTCCATTCTTTCTTTATATCCAATACTTCCTTTTCGAACACTCCATTTCGGTAAATACGATATTTAGGAAGATCAGTACGAATATCGGCATCTGCAATTGATGGATGTATCACGCCTGGTTCCAAAACATCGACTATAGGGCATGGTTTTGGATTACGATTACAGAACAACAAAAATTCAAATGCATACTCCCAGGGTAAGGTGATCATATTCACTTGCAAGTAGTTATCACACATGCCTGATGTCGTCATATCATCTAAATTCGCTCTAAACCGCAACCTCTGTTCTATTGGATTCATTAAAATATTTCCTCTCATTATTGAAATAGTCCAACTGGGAAGAGAACGATTTCAGGTACGTAAGTAATTATTAAAAGAACAATGACCAAAATAGCCACTTGAGGGAATAAATATTTAAACATTTTTGGGACCCCAATCTTGGCTATAGATGAAGTTACAAACAAACAAACTCCAAGCGGTGGTGTTACCATGCCGATGGTCAGGTTAACAGCAAGAATAATCCCAAAATGAACTGGATCAATACCTGTTGCCATTATTAACGGCAAAAACAGCGGGGTAAAGATCGAAACCGCACTGATCGTATCTATAAATGTTCCTGCGATAAGTAAAATAATATTTATGATCAACAATAATAAAATTGGGTTCTCCGATACATCCCCCATCAAATCTATCAGTTGATTCGGTATTTGATTAAAAGATAAGAACCATATAAATAATGATGCTGATCCAATAAGGAAAACAATAGTGGCCGTCGTTTTTGCCGTATCAAGTAAAATCGGCCATAGGTCTTTTATGGAAATTTCCCTGTAAACGAACAATCCGATAATCAAAGCATATACCACAGCGATTACACCGGATTCAGTCGGTGTAAAAATTCCAGAAACAATACCGCCTATGATGATCACTGGCATTATTAATGCTAATATTGCATCCTTGGCACCAACAACTATTTCTTTAAAAGTCGCTCTTCTATCACTCGAACGATAGTTATGTTTTTTCCCAATATAGTAGCTGTATCCCATGAGTCCTGCACCCATCAACAGTCCTGGGATAACACCCGCAATAAAAAGATCACCTATAGAGACACTTGCGATTACTCCGTATAAAATTAATACAATACTAGGAGGAATAATCGGCCCAATTGTAGCTGATGTCGCAACGAGACTTGATGAAAACCGAACGTCATAGCCTTCTTTATTCATAGCTGGAATCATCATTCCACCGATTGCTGCAGCTGCTGCAATTGCTGTTCCAGTAAGGGCCGAGAAGAAAATACTCGCTAGAACAACTACCATCGCCAAACCACCCGGTAAAGGACCAACAAGTGTTTTCGAGAAATTAATAAGTCGTTTTGATATTCCGCC
>NZ_JABMCR010000307.1 GCF_013179555.1 Bacillus haikouensis | reverse complement strand
CTTCGTCAAGTGATTTGAAACCTTCACCTTGGATCGCTGAGAAGTGTACGAATACATCGTCTCCACCTTCTACTTCGATGAATCCAAAACCTTTTTCTGCGTTAAACCATTTTACTTTACCATTTTCCATGAAAAATGCCTCCTAGTGTGTGCTTACCACACAATGTATTACTATTCTTGCGATATCAGGTGAAAACCAAATCTTGTTCTTCCCTCGTATACCGGACAAAAATAATTCTTCTATAGAATAACAGGATTTTCTGAAATAATCAAGTCAACAAGAACATGCTTTATAAAGTCAGACGACTTATGATCATACCACTTGATTTTCCCCACTATTTCTAATGAATTTTTATATGGTATAATAAAAGGAGTTGAAAGGAAGTGTCATATGAAATCCACCAAAAGCATGTATAGTAATGGATCTGCTGTCACGATAAAAGAAACCGGCGAAACGGTAACCATCTTAAAATCCCAGTACGTTAAAAACATGAAACGCTACTCATATATCGTCAAAGAGCATCCTGGAACGTTTTTCTTTGAAGAAGAATTAACATCTGATGAATAAAAAAACTGCAGACAGCTGTCTGCAGTTTTTTTATTTTGCCTTTCTTATAAGGAAACTCAGAAAAAAGCCGCATTCCAACTTGTATTGGATTGCGGCTTTTCATTTATGACCTGTGAGGGACTTGAACCCCCGACCCCCACCCTGTCAAGGTGATGCTCTCCCAGCTGAGCTAACAGATCTTATTAAAACTACATATTTTATTATAGCTTGGATTGCAGAAATGTCAATCATTTTTTAGCATAAATGTATACAAGAACAGATGTTCGAGTAGAATGATAATACCTTGCCCGAAAGGATGGTCAGCATGAACAAACTTTTGATCCGTTCCTTGAATGAGCAGTTCCCGATTGAGATCATTTATATGGCCCCACATCAGCAACTGACTAAAAGGAAGATCATCGTCAAGAGAGTGAATTTGGACAGTATTGTGAGTTATTGTTTCCTTAGAAAGCAACTCAGGACTTTCCGGGTTGAACATATTTTAGCTGCATATCCATTATTAAAGAGCAGAGGACTTTACGGAAATAGCCATTAAAAAGAGGGTGAACGGTGAAGTCCACCCTCTTATATGATTAAGCTGTTGCTTGTTTTGGACGCTTGTCTTCTCTTTTGAAGAAGAATTGTGCAGCCAGTAATACTCCGAATGAGATTAATCCGATGATATCGGTCATTCCTTCTGGATAGATCAGCATCAGACCCGATGCCACAAGGAGGAATCGTTCGATCAGATATAATCTGCGGTACCAGTAACCGATCATACCCGCTCCGATGGCAATCATACCCGTTATTGCTGTGAATACTACCCATAATAATCGGGGTATGGTTGTATCGATCATCAGCAATTCAGGTGAAAGTACGAACATATACGGTATGATGAAGGCTGCGATTGCCAGCTTTGCTGAATTGACTCCGGTTCGAATCGGCTCTCCCCCTGATACCCCCGCTGCTGCAAAAGCTGCAAGAGCAACTGGTGGAGTAATATCCGCAATGATTCCAAAATAGAAAACAAATAAATGAGCTGATAGTTCCGGTGCACCTAATAAAATAATTGCGGGCGCAGCGATCGTCGATGTAATGACATAATTTGCTGTAGTAGGTGATCCCATACCGAGCACGATCGACGCCACCATGGTAAAGAATAAAGTAAGAAGAAGTTTACCCTGAGCTGAATTGGTTAAATCAGCTGCCAGATCAACAAGTCCATTGGCTAATGTTAAGCCTAACCCTGTCTTCGTTACAACACCTACGATAATACCGGCTGCTGCAGTTGCAACTGCAACGGACAGTGCGGTTCGAGCACCATCAACTAAAGCATCGACAGCATCTTTGAACCCGATTCGGGTATCTTTACGGATCGCACTGATTGCGATGGTCGCAACAATTGACCAAAGTGCCGCTCTCATGACACTCATTCCGCTCACAAGAAGAATGATGACTGTCAAAATGGGAAGCAGCAGATAAATCTTCTTCAGTACTTCTTTCCGGTTCGGCATTTCTTCATCAGAAAGTCCGCGTAAACCTAAACGCTTAGCTTCAAAGTGAGTCATTATCCAAATACCCGTGAAGTACAGCACCGCTGGAATGGCAGCTGCTTTCGCAATATCCCAATAAGAGATTCCGCCGATGAATTCAACCATCAGGAATGCAGCAGCCCCCATGATCGGCGGCATTAACTGACCGCCGGTAGAAGCTGCAGCCTCTACTCCGCCAGCAAACTCCTTTTTGTATCCGAGTTTTTTCATCATCGGAATCGTAAATGAACCGGAAGTTACCACGTTTGCAACCGAACTTCCGCTGATGGTCCCCTGCAGGGCACTCGAGAAAATGGCAACCTTCGCCGGCCCCCCGGTACGTTTACCTGCAATAGAAACCGCGAGATCATTAAAATATTGACCCACGCCAGTTTTCACAAGGAATGCTCCGAATAAAAGGAATAAGAAGATAAATGTAGCTGATACATATAACGGCGTACCCAGAATTCCTTCTGAAGTAAAGAACATCGTTTTGACGATATCGTCTAAATCATACCCTCTATGTGCGAGGAATCCCGGCATTTGTCTGCCATAATACATATACAGAAGGAAAGCAGAAGAAATGATCGTGATCGGCATTCCCACTGCACGTCTTGTTGCTTCAAGCACCAATAAGATTGCCGCAAGTCCTACGTAAAAGTCGAGGCTGGTCATGATGCCTACCCTGCTTACGATTTCGTCCTGCATGATCGGCCAATAAGCACCGATCCCTACAGAGATTCCTGCTAAAACGATATCATACCAAGCCAGTTTATTCTTTTTAAGATTCTTTTTCCTCGCAGGGAAAAGAAGAAATACTAGGGATAACGCAAACCCTAAATGTATGGATAGCAATAATTGCCTAGGGATGAATTGAAAAATGGATGCTGTTAATTGAAATAATGAGAATGCCAGCAGACCAAAGAAAATGATCCATTTAAACATGCCATGTTCCAATTTTCTCGTTGAAGATTCAGGGTCGTATTTTTCTAATAATTCTTGTTGTTGTTCTGCAGTAAGTGATTCGAACTTTTTATCCTTTTCCAACAACAATCACTCCTTTCCATTTGTTGAATAATGATACCTTTTTATATTGGACTCTTACGACAGAGCCCTCCTTGAAATAATTTTTCAAGGGATACACTTGGTCCTCATAGACAAGCCGGTGATTAGCCACTACCTGTCCGATTCTTATATCGATATAAGGGAATCTCTTGTCCATATTCGAGATAAGATATCTTCCATCCTCTGTCCTCTCGAATACTTCATCGTCTTCTGCATTGGAAGGCATCCCAATTGCTGTGTCTTCATACAAGAGGCTTGTTTGCTGAATGTTATGTGAAGTGGTTTGGCGGTATATCTCCTCTACCTCTGAAAGATGTATTGAATGTGTATATTGAATTGAGAAGGGTTTATTTTTGCTGATCGAGAAATAAGCAGGAATTCCATTACCATCTCTTGGTTCCATCACAAGGACAGTCTGCAAAGGAAGAAAGATCAATGATAAAAGAAAAAGGATAGTGACCCCTATCAGGTATTTCACTTTCATAAGAACTCCACCGTTTCCATTTCTTCAAAACAAAAGAATAGACCGTGATAAGCGGCCTATCCTTTGTTCATCTCGGGATGGTTTATTATTCAGCTGAAATACCTTTTTCATCAAAGTATTTCTTTGCACCCGGATGCAATTCGATTCCCATACCTTTTAAGCCATTTTCAGCTTTGATAAGTTCACCTTTGGCATGAGTAATCTGATCTGTATTTTCAAAGATTGCTTTTGTTACATCATAGATAACATCTTCTGAAATGTCGGCATTTGTAACTAACATTGCACGTACTGCAACAGTCGGGATTGCTTGATCCACTTTACTGTAAGTACCTGCAGGAATTTCATCCGCTGCATAGTAAGGATACTTTTCAATTAGTTCTTCAGCTTTCGCCTGTTCTACAGGTACGATTGTAATATCTTCTGTTGCAGCCAATCCTTCAACCGCACCAGTTGGAGTACCTGAGGTGATGAATGCTGCATCAATTGTACCATCCTGAATTCCTGTTGTTGAATCATCGAAAGATAAGTTGCGTGCTTCAAGGTCTTCTACTTTCAATCCATGGATTTCAAGGATCTGTTCAGCATTCAGCAAAGTCCCTGATCCAGCTTCACCTACTGAAACAACTTTCCCTTTTAAATCTTCTACTGATTTGATGCCGGAACCCTTCGTTGTCACAATTTGAATTGTTTCAGGGTATAAAGTGGCGATTCCTCGTGCATTTTCAACTTTATTATCTGAGAACATCTGAGTGCCTTCAGAAGCGTAAGATGCTATATCCGTTTGTGTGAATGC
>NZ_JABMCR010000306.1 GCF_013179555.1 Bacillus haikouensis | reverse complement strand
GGCTCCCGTCTTGATAAAATAAGATAAACAAATAATGAGGGCAGTAATAATGAAGCTTGAAAAGGAAATCCCCAAAGTGCTGCCGGTTAAGCAGATTAAGATTAATAATGGCAGAATGAGAAACAGGAGGTATGCGATGACTGAGGTCAATCTTACGTTTGAAGAGATGTGGGAAAAGATCATGGCTTGTGATCAGAAGTATGATGGGTTGTTTTTTACGGCTGTGAAGACGACAAAAATATATTGCCGGCCTTCTTGCAGGTCCAGGAAACCGAAAAAAGTGAATGTGGAATTTTATTTTGACATCAATGAGGTTGAGGCTGCCGGTTACCGTGCATGTAAAAGGTGTCAGCCGGAAGTTGAGTATTCTCCTACTATTGAACTTGTCCGAAATGTCATCAGCTACTTAGTCAATCATACAGCCAAACCTTTAGTATTGAGGGATATTGCGGATTCTGCCGGATTAAGTCCCTTTTATCTTGAACGGATCTTTAAACAAGAAACGGGGGATACACCTCGTACCTATTTAGAGAAAATACGAGTCGACAAAGCAGCCCATCTGCTTAGGACTACAGATCAGACAAATCTTGAAATCGGCTATGAAGTCGGTTTTCAAAGCCCATCCAATTTCTACAGGGTGTTTAGACTTCTAAAGGATTGTTCACCAAGAGAATATCGAAAGCGTATGATGGAGGCAGTTAGAAATGAATTGGATTGACGGTCATTCATGGATCAAGGTTTATCCTCCTCAGGAATTCAACTTTGATGAGTGCCTGCTGTTTTTAGGGAGGTCCGATCAAGAAATTCTTCACCAAATAAAAGGCGGATGTTTATATAAGCTGATCCGAATAAATGGGGAATTCATTTTATTTAAAATAGACTATATTCATGATTTTATGAACGTTGAATTTCTGAATGTCATCCCATCTGAAGGCGCCAGGGAAAAAGTGGCGGAGTATATTTGGGAGTGGTTTGAATTAGATGTGAACCTGGAGAGGTTTTACGAATGGGCGGATGATGATCCCATTTTAGCGGAAATCACTCAGAAATATTACGGTTTACGCATGATCGGCATTCATGATCTATTTGAAGCACTGGTTTGGGCTATTTTGGGTCAGCAAATCAACCTGACCTTTGCGTATACATTAAAGAAGCGGTTTGTTGAGCAATTTGGTGAAAGTCAGGCGGTTGATGGTGTTCGATATTGGCTCTTCCCTGCATGTAAAGACATAGCTTCTTTGGATGTGGAGGATTTACGGAAACTTCAAATCACAGGGAGAAAAGCTGAATACATCATCGGGATCGCAAGGGCTATGAACACTGGCGAACTGAATAAAGAATCATTGTTGGAACAAGATGTCCAGCAAGTGAGAAAAGCCCTTTTGCAGTATAAAGGTATAGGGGCATGGACAGCAGACTATGTCATGATGAAATGTTTGCACTTCACAACATCGTTTCCAATTGCAGACGTCGGTCTTCATAATGCATTAAAGGTTTTATTAGGTTATGATCGTAAACCGACCCTTAAAGAAATGGAACAATTTTCAGTAAAATGGGAAGGGTGGCAGGGGTATGCTGCCTTTTATCTTTGGAGGTCCTTATATGACGAACATATACAAACGATTGTACCAATCACCAATAGGCGAAATTGAAATACTGGGTACAGATGAAAAAATCACCTCGATCCTTTTCATTGAAAATCAGGAGGCTGTCAATAGTCAGAATGAATGCCCTCAGGTCTTAGAAGAGTGCCAAAACCAGCTTGATGAATATTTTCAAGGCAACCGCCGTGAGTTTACATTTCCCTACCTTTTAGGCGGGACGGATTTTCAAAAGAAAGTATGGGGTGCATTAACGGAGGTATCCTATGCAGAAACTGCATCATATAAAGAAATTGCCGTATCCATCGGAAATGAAAAGGCGACTCGGGGAGTAGGAAGTGCAAATGGAAAAAACCGTCTGAGCATCGTCATCCCTTGTCACCGAATCATCGGATCGAATGGAAAGTTGACGGGCTATGCGGGGGGATTATGGAGAAAGGAATGGCTTCTCCGGCATGAGAAGACTATAAGAGACAACGCAGGAGTTTCACAATAATGTCTATCGGATCCCAAAATTGAAAATCCGCCTCACCCCGAGACGGATTTTCTATGATACCACTCATAAAATCTCCCAGCTTCCTCATTATCCACACCGAACAACAAACTCTCGTGCGCAGGGTCTGCCCGATTAGAAAACATGATGGTCGCGACTCCGAATTTCCGTTCGAGCCATGAGTGCTTCACAGTCACTTGCTGGATGCGGTGAAGGTGGGTGACGAAGGTTTCGTTCAGCCATCCTCCCTTTCGAATCTGGACAGTGTGTCCGTGCCTGGTGTAGCTTGTAAACCAGTAGTCAAGGGTCCGCAGGAGAATGGAGAGCCCGAAGACGATCGCTGCGATCCAGAGCCATTCCTTCTTGAATATCCATAATCCGATCAGAGCTGCAATAGTTAAATAATATGGCTGGATCAGCTTCAGCCAAAGGACCTTGACGGGGAACCGTTCCATCTCTTCTTTGATTTGATAATGGGGGAGGATGGTGTGGAGCATGTCGTAAGCTTCGTGCTTTGGCATGAACGGGTATAAAGAACTTATTTCCTCCTCCTTTCCTTCTGAGGTGCCGGCACTGATCAATTTGATCGATACGAGGCCGAGTGCCTTTTTCACGATGCTCTGTTCCACCTTGACTGCCTGTACTTTATTCTTCGGTATCGAGAAACTGACTTCATTTCCTATGCCTTTCTCAATATATATCCGTTCCTCATCATCACTGATTACATAGTTTCCATATTTGATTGTTGTCTTAATAAAGCCAATCAAGATGGACAGAATCATGGCAATCAGAAAGAGGGTAATCAAGATCCAAACATGATCCAGCAAGTAGGACCAGACACTTTCCGCTGATTCTTCGATGGCAAAGAAATCGGTCAGATTGAAATAGATGGCGCTCAAGAGAGGGAAAATGGCCAGGAAGCTGAGCGATGTGAAGGAGGCCTTCATAAGATCCTTTTTGGTTGCCCTAAAGTGAATGGTGCGTTGCGGTTTTGTAAGTTCGCCCGCTTCCATCTCTTCCTGATTTTCCTCAAGCCGTGCGACGACCCGGTCTTTCTCTGCCTGTGTAATGACTGGAAATTCAAACTCTGCATTTTCCCCGCTCATACCAGTCTCCAGGGTAAGTGAAGTCAACCCGAACCAGCGGTGAATGAAGGTGGTGCTGGTTCGATGGCTGTGGATCCGGTCCCATGCTACCGTCTTTTGCTTTTTAACCAACATCCCTTCCTTGAAAATGATGGATTGTGTCCCCAGTTCATAACGGTTGAACATCCATTTTGAAAGGATGAACAGGATGGAAGCAAGTGTGGCGGTCAACAGGGCGTAGCGGCCCCAAATCACCCAGCCGGCTGTTGAATTGGCCTTCAACAGGAACAGGAGGAGATAGAAGCCGGACAACCCCTTCAAGGCAGCGAATAATTCGACGGCTATATAGGCTGGATGATAGCGTTTAGCAGGTTTCGTCATGCTCCTATTTCTCCTTCTTCTGAATCTTTGTCCCTGATTTTCGCATAGGTGGCGATTTGGGCTTTCAATGTTTTCGCAACATCCGCAGGTATGGCAGGTATCTTGTGATTGGAGGTTGTAGTTCCGACCTCTAGTTCGTATAGATCATAGCGGCGCATGATAGGGCCCTGCTCCGTCCGGACGTACTCTACTTTCTCCATGGGAATCAGGATATGCTGCTGTTCCCATTTACCGAACTTTAACTGAACGAATTCCTCGTCCACTTGATATCGCCATGTTCTTTGTAAGTAAACAGGTTCGATGAAGATCGAAAAAATAGCAGATAAAATGAAGAACCCGCCCAGAATGTAAAGGACGATCCCGACCCAGTTGTACCAATCGAATCTCTCTGTACAAAAAAGTAAAGCACCTATGATGATCAGGACAATCGTGTGCCCGATCGTATTGGAAATCCTCCACACTTTTGCAGCCTTATTGGATATGGTTTCAGTTGGTTCATTTATGTGTATGTACATGTTTTTCACCTCTGCCTTTACATACGCTGGATAACGAAAGAAAGTTTCACTCATTGCTTGTTTTTTTGAGAAAATAGTTAAAGCACTAGAAGAGGCTTTTTATAGTTAAAACGTTATTAGCGGGATGGAATTCGACTTTTACATAGCCAGATTCCGGCAAGAAGTATACAATTTATTAAATAGTTTTTATGCTAAAGTTGGAGGAAATATGAAAAAATTTAAGAGAATCATGAAAATAGTTTTGGCGGTATTTGTTATTCTGGCAGCATTCATGTTTGTAAACAACACGACTCTATTTACCAAGTCAGAAGGAGGGTCACCATTGTTATTGGCGCACAGGGGAATGTCCCAAACGTTTCCGATGGAGGGAATAGAGAGTGATACTTGCACGGCGGAGAGGATTTATGAA
>NZ_JABMCR010000305.1 GCF_013179555.1 Bacillus haikouensis | reverse complement strand
CTTCAACGGGGATTAAATGATAGACAAATCCATACTTCTGGTTATTGTTCTTCATGCAGCAGCGAATTTTTCTCTTACCGAAGAGATGAAGGGAAAACAGGGAGAATGATGAGTTTCATTGGCTGGAAGGAGAAATGAAATGAACGTTTTAGAGAATTTTAATCATATACAGGACAATATTCAAAATGCTTGCAGCAAAAGTGGGAGAAATCCCAGGGAAATCAACATTGTTGCTGTAACGAAATATGTTTCGGTAAATAGAGCTGAGGAAGCCCTTCAAGCAGGAATAACTCATTTGGGAGAAAACAGGGACACTGGACTTCTATCTAAGTGGGAGAAACTGGGGGATGTACCGGAGTGGCATTTCATTGGCACACTTCAATCCAAGAAGGTCAAAAATATCATCGACAAAGTATCATACATACACTCCTTGGACCGGTTGTCACTGGCCAGGGAAATTCATAAAAGAGCGGACAAGCCTGTTTCTTGTTTCGTACAGATTAACGTTTCGGGTGAAGAATCAAAACACGGGGTTGGTCCACAGGAAGCTGAAGGGTTCATCCGCAGTCTCGAGGACTACTCAGCCATCAAGGTTATAGGTTTGATGACGATGGCACCTCATACGGATGATAAGGATTTCTTAAGAAATTGCTTTCGCACATTAAAAGGACTTCAGGAATATATCCATTCCTTGGGATTACCACATGCACCATGTACAGAACTATCAATGGGGATGAGTAATGATTATACAATTGCAATTGAAGAAGGTGCTACTTTTATCCGTATTGGATCAGCGTTAGTTGGAAATGACTGAGAGGGGATGTACGTAAATGGGCATAAAATCTAAGTTAAAAACATTCTTTTTGCTTGATGAAGAAGAATATGACTATGAAGAAGACGAGAAGTATGAAGAGGAATTCGAGGAGAAGAAGAAGAATATGAAAACACAATCGGTGTCTCAATCGAAGCAGAATGTAGTCAGTCTCCAAAGCGTACAGAAATCTTCCAAGGTGATTCTGGTGGAACCGAGAGTCTATGCAGAAGCACAGGAAATCGCTGACCACTTGAAGAATAGACGGTCTGTTCTTGTAAATCTCCAGCGAATTCAGCATGATCAGGCAAAGCGCATTGTCGATTTCCTCAGTGGAACGGTTTACGCCATTGGCGGTGATATTCAACGTGTTGGGATGAATATTTTTCTCTGTACACCTGACAATGTTGAAGTGAGTGGAAATATTTCTGAATTTCTAAAAGATGAAGATATATCTGATTCAAGGTGGTAATGTAAATTATGGGATTTGTTTTTGAAGTTTTATCAACACTTATTCAGCTTTACTCGTGGGCATTAATCATATATATATTGATGTCCTGGTTCCCGAATGCAAGGGAATCCTCCATCGGCCAATTTTTATCCAAAATCTGTGAACCCTATCTGGAGCCTTTCAGAAGATTCGTACCACCGCTGGGAATGATTGATATCTCTCCAATCGTTGCCTTCATTGTCTTGAACCTGGCCCAAATGGGACTGCGCCAAATATACATTTGGTTCATTTAACTGAACGTGAAAAACGTCTTCCCTAAAGAGCTGAAACTTATATACCGTTTCAGTTCTTTTATTTTGACTGTGAAAATGTCAGGAGGTGATTCTAGTGACTATATATCAACATTTCAGACAGGATGAAAAGGAATTTGTTGATAATGTGCTGCAGTGGAGAGGTCAAGTCGAAAATCAATATGCACCCAGGCGTACAGACTTTTTAGATCCAAGGCAGCAATACATTGTACAATCGATCATCGGTCATAGCCAAGATGTGCTTTTATCTTTTTCTCCGGAACATGCCGAAAGGAAGAGGGCCCTGCTTTACCCCTCCTATTTCGAACCTGAAGAAGAAGATTTTGGTATTCGCTTATTCGAGATTGAGTACCCGGATAAGTTTGTTACAATAGAACATAGACAAGTATTAGGCAGTATCATGTCACTTGGCCTGAAGCGTGAAAAATTCGGTGATATTTTATCAGATGATAATAAAGTTCAATTGATCCTGGCAGAAGAAATTTCTGAATATGTCCGGATGGAATTAATTCAGATAGGTAAAGCCAAAGTTTCCTTACGTGAAGTCCCATATACAGAACTGATTAAAACCCGGGAAGAATGGCAGGAAAAAGTGGCAACTGTGAGCTCTCTCAGATTAGATGTTGTCCTGGCTGCCATCTATAATATTTCTCGTCAGAAGGCTCTGACTTACATTAGAGGCAAGCTTGTAAAACTGAATTGGAAAATTACAGAAAACCCATCCATGGAAGTGGAAGCAGGGGACGTGATTTCAGCAAGAGGTTTCGGCAGAAGTAAACTAATCTCAATTGAAGGCAGAACTAAACGGGAAAAATGGCGAATTTCTTTAGGGGTTCTAAAATAAATTAATGAAAAAAGAAGGAATTTCCCCACATACTGTCGAATTTTTAGTTATAATAAAATTGTAATTCACCAAGTACTGGAGGTGGCTTCCATGCCTTTAACGCCATTAGATATACATAACAAGGAATTTAGTCGTGGTTTTCGCGGTTATGACGAAGATGAGGTTAATGAATTCTTAGATCAAATCATTAAAGATTACGAAATTCTTATCCGGGAGAAGAAAGAAACCGAAGAACGTTTGAATTCTTTGAATGAACGTTTAGGTCATTTTACAACGATTGAAGAAACCCTTAATAAATCAATCGTCATCGCTCAAGAAGCAGGGGAAGAAGTTAAAAGAAATGCGACGAAAGAAGCTAAGCTGATTATTAAAGAAGCGGAAAAAAATGCAGACAGGATTGTGAATGAATCACTTTCAAAAGCCAGGAAGATTGCGATCGAAATCGAAGAGCTCAAGAAGCAGTCTAAAGTATTCCGGACACGGTTTAAAATGCTGATTGAAGCTCAGCTTGATCTGCTGGGTACAGACGATTGGGATCAGCTGATGGAATTTGATTTAGATGCCACCGAATTAAAAACTCTAAAAGAAGAAGAAACCCTGTCTTGACGAAAGCTGCTATCTTTTCATATAATTGTAAAACAATCTGATTTGCCATAATGAAGGCTAAGATAGGGACAGTACGTTTCTACTGTAATTCCTGATAAGCGAACCGGGGATGGTGAAAGCCCGGAGAGGAAATAGAAGCGGAAGATCACCCTTGAGCTCCAGGCATGAAATTCCTGATGAAACAGGAAGAATAATGTGTGGCGGTTTATTCACGTTACGAATGAACGAGTGAAAGTATTCTTTTGGATATTTTTATGAGGGTGGTACCGCGGGAAAGCTTTCTCGTCCCTTTTTTAGGGATGAGAAAGCTTTTTTTGTTACCCGGATTGATTAATGTGTGCAGAAAGTAGAAAAGATGGCAATTAAGATACACTGAAGGAGGATATTATAAAATGGAGTATAAAGATACTTTATTGATGCCGAAAACTGAATTTCCGATGAGAGGGAATTTGCCGAAAAGAGAACCAGAAACTCAAAAGAAATGGGAAGAAATGGACATTTACAAAATGGTTCAGGATCGAACAAACGGTCGCCCATTGTTTGTCCTTCATGATGGACCTCCGTATGCAAATGGCAATCTCCATATGGGGCATGCCCTGAATAAAATTCTTAAGGATTTCATCGTCAGATATAAATCGATGAATGGTTTTCACGCACCTTATGTTCCAGGCTGGGATACACATGGCCTCCCTATCGAACAGGCACTTACGAATAAAGGTGTTAAACGCAAAGAAATGACCGTTGCAGAATTTCGTAAATTATGCGAGGAATACGCTTATGAACAAGTTGATATCCAGCGTACTCAATTCAAGCAACTGGGAGTTCGCGGTGATTGGGAAAATCCTTATATCACATTAAAACCTGAATATGAAGCACAACAAATCAAAGTATTCGGTGATATGGCCAAGAAGGGCTATATCTACAAAGGGAAGAAGCCTGTATATTGGTCCCCTTCCAGTGAATCTGCGCTTGCAGAAGCTGAGATTGAATACCAGGACAAACGTTCACCGTCCATCTATGTAGGTTTCAGTGTAATCGAAGGGAAAGGGGTTCTTGAAGAAGGTACCCAGTTCATCATCTGGACGACAACTCCATGGACGATCCCTGCAAACCTTGGAATCGCGGTTCATCAGGATTTAATGTATGTATCGGTATCTGTCAATGGCAGCGCTTATATTGTGGCTGAAGAACTACTTGAAGATGTAGCTGAAAAACTTGGATGGGACAAGTATGAAGTAACGAAAAAAGTCAAAGGTGCCGAGCTTGAACGCATTAAAGCGAAACATCCGATTTACGACCGCGAATCCCTTGTCATACTGGGTGATCACGTAACAACTGATTCAGGTACGGGGTGTGTACACACTGCACCGGGACACGGGGAAGATGACTTCCTTGTAGGCAAGAAATACGGATTAGACGTATTATGCCCTGTTGACGATAAAGGAGTTATGACTTCCGAAGCTCCAGGATTTGAAGGTTTATTCTACGACAAGGC
>NZ_JABMCR010000304.1 GCF_013179555.1 Bacillus haikouensis | reverse complement strand
TTACCCGTTTCTTCATCGACTTTCGTGAAAATATCAGCAGTAATCTCAATCAAATAGCTGTCAAGCTCTCCTTCATTCCACTCTTTGAAGATTCCATGCAGCTCTTCTGCATTTAAACCCAGTACATTCTTCATTAAATAATACGCTTCACAGATCAGCTGCATATCGCTGTATTCAATTCCATTATGGACCATCTTCACATAATGGCCGGAACCATCCGGTCCGATATATGTACTGCATGCATCACCGTTAACCTTAGCTGAAATGGCTGTCAGGAAAGGTTCGACCAGATCATATGCTTCTTTTTGTCCACTTGGCATGATGGCAGGTCCGTATAGTGCTCCTTCTTCTCCCCCGGATACTCCAGCGCCGATGAAATTGATCCCTTTTTCCTCCAAAGCTTTATTCCGTCTGATTGTGTCTTCAAAGAAGGCGTTACCGCCATCAATCAGGATATCCCCTTTATCTAAGTATGGCAGCAGGGAATCGATCGCTTTATCTGTGATTTCACCTGCAGGTACCATCATCATTATTTTTCTTGGTTTTTCTAAGGCTTCTATAAATATTTCCACCCTGCTTGTTCCGAAAAGCTGTTTATCACTGTGCTCTGTTAGGATTTCATTTACTTTTTCTTCAGTGACATCATAAATAGCGACAGGGTATCCTCTGCTCTCGAAATTCAGAGCAAGGCTTTTACCCATCACACCGACACCGACAACGCCAATTTGTTGTTTAGACATACTATCCTTCCTTTCCTTGCTTAAAAAACATTTTTCACCGTATTTATTATAATACGAAATAATTTTTCATGCTGAACTTTCACAAAAAAACTTTTTTTCAAGGGGATATTCATTTGTTTTTGATTTTCTAAAGTAATAATTTCTGTAAACAGTCTTTCTGCCCATAGATAATATTCATTCTTTCCTTGTGAATAATATCCCATTCAATGATATCAAAACCAAGTCTCCATATAGAAGGGCGGACCTGGTACCCGTCCGCCCTACTTATGTGACTATACTTCTTGTGCATTGTATTCAATCTTCTTAAAAATCCCTTCTTCAAGAACTATAAATTCAGTCTTTCTATGATGGTAGCATTTGCCATTCCATGCCCTTCGCACATTGTCTGAAGTCCGTAACGTCCTCCTGCCCTTTCTAACTCATTCATCATCGTCACCATAATACGTGCTCCACTTGCCCCCAGAGGATGCCCCAGTGCAATCGCACCTCCATTCGGGTTTAACCTGGACGGATCTGCTTTCACCTCTCTTAACCATGCAATCGCCACCGGAGCAAATGCTTCATTCACTTCGAATACATCAATATCGTTTAATGATAATCCTGATTTATCCAGCGCTTTTCTGGTAGCCGGGATCGGTCCCGTTAACATTAACGTCGGATCAGAACCTGTCACCACCCTTGTATGAACTTTAAATCTTGCTTTTAATCCAAGCTCCTCTGCTTTTTCACGGCTCATTAGCAGCAATGCTGCTGCCCCGTCACTGATTTGACTCGAATTGCCTGCATGTATGATTCCATCTTCTCTAAATACAGGTTTCAGGTTGGAAAGGATCTCCACAGTCGTTCCCGGTCTTGGTCCTTCATCTTTGTTAAAAACAAAAGTCCCACCCTCCTTCACCGGTAATTCAAGTGGATGTATTTCTCCATGAAACCGGCCATCTTTCTGTGCATTTAATGCCTTTTGATGACTTTCATATGCAAATTGATCCAGTTCTCCCCTGCTGATCCCGAATTTTTCCGCAATCCGTTCTGCTGACAATCCCTGATGAATAATCTCATGCTGTCCTTTTAGTTTTTCACTGATTACCGCTCCCCCATAGTTGGAACCGATCGGCACTCTCGACATATTCTCCACTCCACCAGCGATGACGACGTCCATATCTCCTGAGAGGATTGCTTGTGCAGCAAAATGAACAGCCTGCTGGCTCGATCCGCATTGACGATCGATGGTTGATCCCGGCACTTCAACAGGAAACCCTGCAATCAGTGCTGCTACTCTGGCAATATCACCTGCCTGTTCCCCTGATTGCGTTACACATCCGAGAATGACATCATCCACATATCCAGGGTCCACACCTGTTTTTTTCATTAAAGCTGTCAGTATTTCAGCAGCCAGATCATCCGGCCGTATGTTTTTTAATGCCCCGTTTCTTCTTCCGATTGCAGACCTTATCCCTTCAACGATGACTGCTTCTCTCATAACATCCTCCTTTAAAGTCCCAGGTTCTTTGCAATGATCACTTTCATGATTTCATTCGTACCTGCATAAATACCAGCCACGGGGACATCCCGGTATCTTCTGGCGATTTCATACTCTTCCATGTACCCATAGCCTCCATGAAACTGCATGCATTCTGTCGCAATCTTTTTCGACATTTCAGTGAGTTTGAATTTAGCCATCGATACTTTAGTCACGACATCTTTTCCTTGTATGTGCTCTGAAATCAATCCGTCAAGAAAAGCTCTGCCCATTTCAATATCAGTCGCCATTTCGGCCATCTTAAATTGAATATGCTGGAATTGACTGATGGATTTTCCGAAGGCTTCCCGTTTCTTTATATAATCCAAGGTAATGGAGAACACATGCTCAGAGGACAACTGGGCCGCGATGGCTACAACCAGCCGTTCCTGCTGGAGTTTCTTCATGAGATACTGAAATCCCTTCCCCTCATCACCGATAAGATTTTGTATTGGTACTTTACAATCTTCAAAAATCAATTCAGCAGTATCTTGACAATGCAGTCCGACTTTTTCAAGTTTCCTGCCCCTCGTGAAACCCTCTGTCCCTCTTTCAATGGCTATCAGACTGATTCCTTTGTGTGCTGGATTTGCACTGGTATCTGTTTTGCATGCAACAATAACCAGATCACTATGGATTCCGTTCGTGATAAAAGTCTTTTGTCCGTTCACAATGTAATAATTACCATTTAATTTGGCAGTCGTCTTGATCCCGGCCAAGTCCGATCCTGTTCCCGGCTCAGTCATTGCAATAGCAGATATTATATCCCCTTTTGTACAAGAAGGAAGCCAACGCCTTTTTTGTTCATCTGTGCCGTACTCAGTGATATAAGGTACTACGATATCATTATGGAGTCCCACGCCGATTAACCCAGAGCCGACACGTTCCAATTCCTCGTTTATGACGACAGAGAATCCCCAATCCACACCGCTGCCACCGTACTGTTCATCTACATCCGGACAGAGAAAGCCCTGCCTGCCCATCTTCTTCCAAAACGACCTTGGCACAAGCCTGTCTCTTTCCCATTGTTCATAATGAGGATATGCTTCTTTCTGCAGAAATTTACGTATTGAGCTACGAAAGATTTCATGATCTTCTGTTAAATATGGATGAGTCACACTTCTCTCCCCTTTCTTGTGAGGTTCTGCTCAAAAAAATGAATGACTATCCATTCATTTTTGAATAGTTTACTTATTCAGGCTGCATGCGAATGGCTCCATCCAACCTGATTGTCTCCCCATTCAACATTGGATTTTCTGTGATTGCTTCCACAAGTTGTGCATATTCAGAAGGATATCCAAGTCTATTTGGGAAGGGAACTGTCTTTCCTAGAGAAGTCCTTGCCTCTTCCGGCAGCGATTCGAACATAGGTGTATAAAATAAACCAGGGGCAATCGTCATCACTCGTATTCCATCTTTTGCAAATTCTCTTGCAATCGGAAGCGTCATTCCAGCTACCCCTGCCTTTGAAGCGCTATAGGCAGCCTGCCCGATTTGCCCGTCGAATGCAGCTACGGAAGCTGTATTTATAATAAGTCCTCTCTCACCGAATTCATTTTCTTCATTTCTCTGCATTTTTTGAGCCGCTAAACGTATGACATTAAACGTGCCGATCAAATTGATTTCAATCACTTTTGAGAATTTCTGAAGAGAGTGAACCCCATTCCTCCCTGACACCTTTGAAGGGGTGGCAATCCCGGCACAGTTGACTACCGTATTGATGCATCCAAAAGAATCGAGAGCGTTTTTCAACGCCGCTTCTACGTCTTTTTCACTAGTCACGTCGGTAAAATGAAACCCGACGCTGCCGCCTAATTCTCTTTTCAGCTTCATCCCCTTTTCTTCGTCGATATCCAATATGAATGCCTTTGCCCCTTTTCCAACCAGATTCCTGACAGTGGCTTCGCCTAATCCTGAGGAACCACCTGTTATAATCGCCAAGCAATCATGAATTTTCATTTACTAGCCTCCATTAATGGGGTATACCTTTATTTTATCTTGGAATGAAATAAAAAGAAGTAATTTTATGAATGTTCTGTTATTTAAACTCAAAAAAACAGACCCATCAAATGATGAGCCTGTTTTGGAAGTTTGGTATCAATTATTTCTTAACAACGTTAGCTGCTTGTGGTCCACGAGCACCTTGTTCGATGTCGAAAGAAACTTCTTGACCTTCGTCAAGTGATTTGAAACCTTCACCTTGGATCGCTGAGAAGTGTACGAATACATCGTCTCCACCTTCTACTTCGATGAATCCAAAACCTTTTTCTGCGTTAAACCATTTTACTTTACCATTTTC
>NZ_JABMCR010000303.1 GCF_013179555.1 Bacillus haikouensis | reverse complement strand
GATGTATCTTTCACCAGGCTGATAAATGAATTTGATAAAGGCGGAATTGAAACCCTTGTTGCCTGCGGCAGGATGATCCTCTTCAGTGTTTGCGAATAATTCATACCGATTGAATAACCAGCTTCCCACTGTCCTTTCGGAATCGACTGGATGGCTGCCCTCACAATTTCTGAAGAATAAGCACCCATGTTCAGCGAAAAGGCAATGACAGCAGACGGAAATGGTTCTAATTTCAGGAATTCAATTCCCAGCGAGCCCAGACCGAAGAAAATGATGAATAATTGCACCAACAGGGGCGTACCTCTGATTGCTGACACATAAAATCTCGCAATTCCTCTTAAAACCGAAAATCTTGAAAGCCTGGCCAATGCAGTGAAGACGGCGATCACCAATCCCAAAGTAAACGATATAAGCGTTAGAGGGATAGAATAATACAAAGCTCCCTTTATCATTGGAAGCAGGGAGCTTTGCAGAATATCAATCATCTCTTCAGGATTTTGAAAGATACTACTCAGGAGATACATTTTCACCGAACCATTTCTTCGAGATCTCTTCGTACGTACCGTCTTTCTTCATTTCCTCTAACGCCTTATTTACTTCTTCCACTAACTTCTCGTTCCCTTTTCGGAACATCAAACCACTTTGACTTGCATCTTCAGATTCTGCTGCAATCTTTATATTGGCATTTTTTTGCTTGTTCAAATAATCCAGAATGGAAATCTTATCGTTCACTGTAAGATCAACACGGTCCTGTTCTAGCAGCTGGATTGATTGGGCTAGTCCATCGACACCTTGAATAACGGCACCATTTTTTTCAGCGATATCACGATAGTTGCTCGTCAGTGACTGAGCAGATTTCAGTCCTTTGATATCTCCGAAAGATTTGATTTTATCATTATCTTTCGTCGTCACGACGACTGCAGTTGATTCGATATACGGCGCAGAGAAGTCGTACTTCTTTTGTCTATCTTCACGGATCCCGACCTGGTTGGCAATCATGTCAAATCGATTTGAGTTCAAACCTTCGAACATCGCATCCCATTGCGTCTCCTTGAATTCCGCTTCAACTCCAAGACGTTTAGCCACTTCACGGGCAATCTCCACATCGAAACCTGTAAGTTTTCCGGATTCATCGTGGAAAGTGAAAGGAGGATATGTACCTTCTGTTCCCACTAACAGCTTCCCTTCTTCCTTCACCTTATCGTAAAGTGATTGTTCCGAGTCCCCACTTGATCCTTCTTTATCTTTGGATTGTCCGCATGCTGTAAGCACCATTGAAAGAGCCAGCAAAAGGACAATGGATAATTTCCATTTTTTCATCATAAACCCCCACTATTCTTATCGGATTTTATTATTACGAATGTCATCATAAAACGATACCCGAAAAAAGTCAACAAAAACACTCAAGACATATTTTTTGAAGAAATTCTTCCAGTTGATATACTTTTAATCTAACCATAATATTCAAATTGAATACAACTAGATGAATCGGAAGAAAGTTTAGTTATGACAGGGTAGAAACGATGAAGTTTGCTTAATATATAAGTAAAATCAAACAAATGGAATTCCTCTGTAAAGGTGAAAGATAACAGGACTCATTTCTTTTATTAAATAAATGTCACATTTCGTGAATAAAATAGTGAAAGCACCCGACATATTGTCAGATGCTTTCCTCTTCTTCATCACCCGGCGAGACCTGAAGTGCCTTGCTGCAGCTGATACATTTGATAATAACGTCCTCCGGATTTCATGAGATCATCATGTGTACCCTTCTCTACAATTTCCCCCCGGTCCAATACGAGAATTTGATCCGCATTTTTAATGGTAGATAAACGGTGGGCAATGATGAAAGTGGTCCGTCCTTTCTTCAGGACTTCCATTGCTTCCTGAATCACTGCTTCTGTCTCCGTATCTATACTAGAGGTTGCCTCATCGAGTATCAGGATCGCCGGATTGAATGCCAATGCCCTTGCAAAGGAGATCAATTGACGTTGACCGGATGAAAGTGTGCTTCCCTTTTCGATAACGGGTTCATCATATCCTTTTTCCAGATTATTGAAAACTCTTTCAGCACCTACTGCCTTCAGCGCCTCTTCCACTGTTTCCCGCGAAATACGCGGGTCATCAAGACTGACATTTGAAGCGATTGTACCTGTAAACAAGTATGGATCTTGTAAAACAATTCCCATATGCTCCCGTATCGTTTGATAAGGAATATCTTTGATACTCTTGCCGTCAATCATGATTTTGCCTTCGTTTGCATCATAGAACCTGAATAGCAGGTTCATGATGGAACTTTTTCCTGACCCTGTGTGGCCGACAAGTGCGACCGTATCTCCCTGGTTTGCTTCGAAGGTTATATCTTTTAACACGTATTCATTTTCTTTGTAACCGAAGAAGACGTGATCAAAGCTAACGTTTCCACTGTATCTGTCCATTTTTCCATCTGCTACATCCTTGCCGCTTTCATCCAGAAGGTGAAAGACCCGTTCACCTGCAACGAGTGCCTGTTCAAGGTTTGCGAGCTGATTCACTATTCCTGTTACAGGCTGGAACAAACGATTGATATAGTCAACAAATGCATACAGCACCCCTAACGTTACAGCCGATCCCACTCCGATCGATCCTCCTCCGAAATACCAGATGAAAGCCACAAACGTCACGTTTCTCAAAACTCCGACCAGGTTATGTGAAGTGATGGAGTTTAAACTTAATAATTTATTTTGGTATTTAAAATGTGTGCCATTCAACTCTTCAAACTCTTCATTCGTCTGCTTTTCCCGGCTGAAGGCCTGTATGATGTTCATGCCTTGGATGGATTCATTGATCATCGCATTGATGTCACTGACTTTTGAACGAATGACATGGTTATATTTTGAAGCATAAATCCTGTACAAATACGTCCAGATGACAAGAATCGGAATCAGAATCAAACACAGGGCTGCAAGCTTCACATCAAGGATAAACAGAGCGATATAGATCCCGATAATGTATATCGTGCTTGTAAAGAATGTAGAGAGTACGGTTACATATAAATCTCTTATCGCTTCCGTGTCATTTGTGATGCGGGCCACCACTTTTCCTGCCGGCAGATTATCGAAATAACGGATAGGAAGTTTTTGGATATGCTGAAAGATATCATTTCGCATCTTCTGAATGACCCTGTTTGCAGCTTTTTGTAAATAGAATCTCTGTCCATACTGAAAGAAGGACGCGAGGACCAGCAGTCCAAAATAAAAGGCTATCAGCTTAATGATCTTGGGTATTTCCGGATTATAGAAATCCAATAACTCATCCCCGCTCAGTTTCTCTGCAGAATAGGTTGCGGACTGTTCGCCTTTTGTAATGGTGATTTCACCTGACTTCACACTTCGTTTCCCATCAAATGTTACAGCTTCAGGGATAAAGTAAAATTCCCTTCCGATTTGAAGAACCCTCACTTCTTCCCCTTTCGTTTCGCTTCCAGTAAAGTATTGCTCACGTTTATACCATTCACCCCGATATGAAACTGCATCTTCCCCCTTATCGGTTACATACCAAGAGGTTTCAATCCCGAGGATGTGATCATCTATCATTTTCTTGGCAATGAATGGACCTGCAAGCTCCGCTGCCACTGAAACGGTCAGCATCAGCAGGGCTGCTAGAATGATTTTTTTATATAAAAGCGCATAATCGACTAATCTTCTTCCGACTTTCATGCACTCACCTCCTCAATTGAGGACTCTTCAACCTGTTGACGGTCAAATTGCTCTTTATACCAGCCGCCTTTTTCTAGAAGTGTCCCGTGGACGCCTTCTTCCACCACTTTCCCATCCTCAAGTACTATGATCCAATCCGCATGCTGTACTGCGGAGAGGCGGTGTGTCGTGATAATTGTTGTTTTCCCTTCACGTTCTGTTCGAATATTGCCTATTATCTTCGCTTCTGTCTTTGCATCTACCGCTGATAACGAATCATCCAGAATAAGAATCTCAGGATTTTTGATAAGAGCACGTGCAATGGAAATACGCTGTTTTTGTCCCCCGGATAAGGCTACACCTTTTTCTCCCACCAGTGTCGCCAATCCATCTGGCAGCATATCAAGATCTTTTTTGAAATCTGCCAGCTCTATCGCTTTTTCAATCGCTTCTTTATCTGCATCCTGACGGCCGAAGAGAATATTTTCTTTTACTGTTCTTGAGAAAAGGACATGATCTTGAGGAACATACCCAATCCAGCTCCTCACCTGCTCAAGGGTCAAATCCTCGATTGGGATGCCCGCGATTGACAGTGTGCCTTTTCCTGACGGATATTCACGCAGGAGCTGCTTGATGAATGTCGTTTTACCGCTTCCTGTTTTACCGACAACACCAAGAGTTTCCCCCTGCTTGATCGTCACTTTTATGTTGGATAAATTCTTAACCTGCGAAGATGGATATTGGAATTCCACTTCTTTAAACGCAACTTTTTCAAGCATCCCTACAGATTTCGGAAGTTCAGGATCACGTACATCCTGGACATAATCCAACGTTTCCTGGACTCGGTCAAGGGAGGCATTTCCGCGCTGCATAATATTGATGAGTTCCCCGATCGCAAACATCGGCCATATCA
>NZ_JABMCR010000302.1 GCF_013179555.1 Bacillus haikouensis | reverse complement strand
ACATTTTCATCCGAAGTTTAGAACAACTGCGATCGTTGATTAAAGATTTAAAGCCAGCATTTAATGGTGCAATTCGCACAGCCGATACGTTGTCTAAGAGCATTGGACTTTCAATGGAATCTCAAGATTTTAAGGACTTTATCAACTTTCTGAACAACAATGCGGGTCCAGCCATGACGTCACTTGGGAAGTCATTCGGGAATGTCATGCAAGGTATCATGAATTTAATGGTTGCCTTTACTCCTCTTTCGCAAGATATGCAGGGGGGATTGGTTGGTTTAACAGAAAGGTTTGCAGCGTGGTCTGCCAAGTTGGATGAATCAAAAGGATTCCAAAACTTTGTTAACTATGTAATGGAAAACGGTCCCAAGGTGATGGCTCTCATAGGGAACCTTACAAGTTTTCTAATTCAGCTTGGTATCGGGATGGCACCACTTGGTTCGAAAATTCTTGATATTGTAAATGCATTCTTGAGTTGGTCATCAGAAATGATGAAGGCATATCCGTTAATCGGACAAGTTGTTAGTTGGGTATTATCGCTAAGTGGTGTTCTTTTAGCATTAACCCCGTTAATCATCCTTGTTAAAGCAGCATTTGGCGGGATGGCAACTTATATATGGGTGAAAACGGGCATGATGAGAGCGAAATTGGTTACAGGCGTAACTATGATGATTAAATCTCTAGGTCAATTCATTGTCCAAATGGTCACTACAGTGGCAAAGTTTATAGCCCAATCAGTGATATTTATTGCTCGCTGGGCATGGATGGGAATCCAAGCGTTACTTCACGGTGCTAAAGTTGCGGCTGCGTGGACCTTGGCTACAGGTAAGAAAATGGTTATTGCCCTGGCAGAAATGGTAGCAACTTCAGCAGTATTCGTTGCAAAGTGGGCTTGGATGAGTGTCAAAGCATTATTTCACGCTGCAAGAATGGCTGCTGCATGGTTTATCGCATTAGGTCCGGTCGGTTGGGTGACTGCTGCAGTAATTGCACTGGCTGTGTTGATCATAGCAAATTGGGATAAGGTGAAAAAATGGACAGTGAAAATCTGGTCTGCAGTGTGGGGGTGGATTAAGGACGTTGCCAGCAAAATCAAAAATTGGGTGTCTGATAAATTTCATGCATTGACCAATGTTGTTGATGAAAAAATGTCTTCTGCTTGGAATATCATAAAGGACATTTGGAGCAATATTCTCAACTTCTTTGAAAGTATCGATTTATATGAATCTGGTAAAGCGATTATCCAAAGTGCGATTGATGGATTGTCTGCTATGAAAGGGAAGATTCTTGGTAAGGTTGAAAACATTGTTGGTGCCGTTCGGGATTTCTGGCCATTTTCTCCTGCTAAGCGTGGACCATTAAGCGATATTCATAGAATGGATTTTAAAGGGCCAATCAGAACTTCGATCGAAAAAGCGAAGACGCCTCTGGTACGTGCGACTGCTAAACTCGCAAATGGTGTCAGAACAGCCTTTAATCCTGATTTATCAGTAAATACTTCACAAATCAGCACAAATTTAAAGGGGCTGAAAAGAAGTAGTACTGCTCAAGTAAGTAGCGCAGTTAATGCTGAAGTCAAAGTCAATAACAAACAACCGGCGTATATCTACTTACAGATGGGGCGAGAGACATTCAGAACCTTTGTCGATGACATCACAGAAGTACAAACAAGAGAACTTGATACACTAAATAGTTTTAGATAAGGAGGTACTTTATGTACGGATTTGTAAACTTAACTGAACGAGGTACACAAAGTACCTCTCTGTCTATCCAGACTTTATTTAATGGGATTAATTTGGATTTAGAGATAAGTGATGAAGAAGGAAGTTTTACCACGTTAACGGTGTCAGGAAGAGCTAATCTTTCGAATCGAATTAATACATTTGAAGTACCCGGCATGAATGGTCTTATGGAATCTAACGAACAAAATACCAGTGAAAGAGAAATCACGGTTAAATATAAAATAAGCGACAAGACAAACGTAGGTTTTAGAAGACGAACTACTTTATTAAATAGCCTGTTAGAGGGTTCTAAAAAAGTACTCTCGTTTACTGATGAGGAAGCTATCTATTACGCAACATTGTCTGAAAATGAACTGCCAGAAGAAAGTAGTAACAATTTGGTAGGTACTTTGACTTTTCTCTGTTCAGATCCAAATAAGTATGGGCCAGAAACCCCTATCATCTTTTCTGGAGACTCGGCAGTCGTAGATACTTTAGGTTCCGCAGAATCCGAACCGATCTTCGAAATGGAAGTGCTGGCACCGATAACGTTCGCGATGATACAGAATCAATTTGATGAATACATGATGATTGGCAGACCCACTCCTGTTGAGAGTACGCCAAAGGAAGAGTATACACTATTACTCTCTGATGCTATGAATACGTTGACCGGGTGGGCTGCTGCCACAACAGTCACTGAAGGTTATATCAGAGGTGAAATTGAGACTGACGGGGCAAGTTTCCGACCAAGGAGCTTTGGTATTGCGGTGGCACCAGAAAAGTGGCAGGGTCCAGGACTTGTGAAATCGCTCCCTGAAGAGGTACAGGATTTTGAGATGGATTGTGTCATTGGAAACCATAATGTCGGATGGGGAACGGGAATGATAGAGGTCTATTTATTAGATACTCTCGATAGGCAGGTGGCAAGAATTCATATGTCTGATTCCTGGCCCGGATCTGATCGAATAGATGGACGCGTGCAGTTGGGATATGATCAGTATCAACGATTCCCCTATATTACTAGCGCACCGAATAATATTAAGAACTGGAATAACTTCTATGGATTGATGAAGTTGCAACGTCGGGGGAACCGGTGGTGGTTTTATTTTGCAAAGATCGTGGATGGAAAAAGAGTATATGTCCAACATAAACACTATATTCCGCCGGTGGGTGGTATCTTCGAGGATAAAATCGCGAAGGTCCAAGTAATCTTTCGAAAGTGGCCGAATACAGAAGCCACCCGGATGAACATTTACAACCTCAAATTCTGGCGTATTAACAGTCTGGCAGAGGATGAAGTCCCGATTATCGCAAACCCCGGGGACATCATCACCTTTGATCATAAAAACGAAGAAATCTTAATAAACGGAGAAGATGCCAAGAACCTAAAAGATTTCGGGGCATCTTATTTTACGTTGAAAAAAGGTGAGAATCAGTTAATCCTCCACCCAAGTGATTCTTTCAGCGCTTCAGGATATTATAGAGATTCATATAAGTAAGGAGGGTGGAATGTGACGCAGATTCACATTTTAGATCACCAGACAGACGAGATTTTGGATGTCATTACAGTTAAAAACATACTGTCCAACAACCATAGAAAGTCGTTAAAAGATAACTTAGAGACTTTCGATTTTACAACCTTTGCCGATAAGCCGTTCTCATCCCATCTTTCCAAACGGAAACGAATCATCATACCGGATGAGGATAACCGTTTCGTGGAACTAATCATTCATGAAACATTTAAGTATCGATCCCCAGAAGGTTTGATAAGCGAAGTTTATACCACAGCGAGCTATCTTGAACTGAAAAAGGCAAAAGTAATCAGCCCCACTTCATTGACCGGAACGGTAGAAAATCATGTTCAGTTTGCCGTATCAGGTACCGAATACCAAGTCGGGAACATTGCCTATGCCGGCGCGAAAGAAATCGTCATTGAGACTCACACTAACCCTTTCATCTTATTAAAACGAATTGCTAATACATTTGGATTAGAGCTTGCCTTTCGTATTGAATCGGACGGAAACAGGGTCACTGACCGTTATGTCGATATGGTCGAAAGGGTCGGAGGATGGAATGGTCGAGAAGTGACATTTGGGAAAGACCTGATCGAAGTGAAGAGACGGGAGAAAACGGCAAATATCGTGACCGCCCTTCTCGGATTGGGTCCAGAAAGAGGTGACGGGACTCGGCTAGAAGTCCTGGTGGAAGACAAAGAGGCACTTGCCAGGTGGGGCAGGGATGGAAAACATTTAATCGAACCATATGAACCTCAGTCTACTGACCCCGACATGACCGAAGATAGACTGACTGCGTTAACCGAAAACGAGCTGAATAAACGGGTCAATGAAATTGTGGAATATGAATCGACCATAGCTGACTTGGAGCATGTACCAGGTCTCGAAAATCAAAAGATCCGATTCGGGGACACCATCAAGATCAAAGACGAAAAGTTTAATCCTCCTCTTTACCTGGAAGCACGTGTGCATACACAGGAGCGATCAATCACACAGAAGTCACAGAAGAAAGTGCAGCTGGGTGACTACATCGAATACACCGAGTCTGAAGTGAAATCTATCTGGAAATCAATGCAGGAGGAAATCCGGAAGAAGTTCGAGCGCATGTTGATGACAACTATTGTCTCAAGCGCAGGGGAAGTCTTCAAAAACGGAATCGGCTCCACTGTCTTAAAAGCCAGGGTCTTTCTTTCTGGTCAAGAGGTAGACGAGGACGGTGCTAACTACACCTATGTATGGAACAAGCGCGACAAGAATGGAATACCGGTTTCAGGTTTTAACTATACCGGGAAGGACCTTGCTGTTACCGCAGCGGACATCGATGAGAAAGCGACGTTTACTGTGGATGTCATCCAGAATTCACTTCTTTCA
>NZ_JABMCR010000301.1 GCF_013179555.1 Bacillus haikouensis | reverse complement strand
AGATGTTAAATGTGTTCAGGCTCGTTCATAATTTCTGGCAGCGGGGACAATAATGGGTCCCCCTTCCTGCCGATACCTTTTTCTCGATTGGTTTCCCGCATATCCTGCAGTCCTCATCTTTCCGGCTGTATACATACAGGTTCTGCTGGAACATTCCCATTTGTCCCTGTGAATTCACGTAGGACCTGATCGTACTGCCCCCCATCTCGACAGCCTCTTTCAATGTTTCAATAATGTATTTGTGCAGGATGATGACCTCGTTCTTCTTAAGCGATTTCGCTTTACGGTCTGGGTGGATCCCCGCACGGAATAATGCCTCATCCACATAAATGTTCCCAAGTCCAACCATGACTGATTGGTCGAGCAAGGCAGCTTTTACAATCCGTTCGGTACGACTGAGTTTCTTTTGCAGGTACGCTGGGGTGAATTCTTTGTCAAATGGTTCGGCTCCCAATCCGATCAGCGGGCGATGCAGAACTTCTTCACCTTTTTTGAAAAGATGCATCGTTCCGAACTTGCGGACATCCCGATATCTGAGCTCTGTACCGTCAGTAAAATGAAAAATAACATGTGTATGTTTTTCAATGGGCTCACTGCTCTCATACACCCCATATTTGCCTTCCATTCTCAGATGGGATACAAGGGATACGTCGTTCATATAGAAGATCAGGAATTTCCCTCTCCTCCTCATTTCAAGAATTTCCTGTCCTTGCAGACCATGAATGAATTCAAGGGTCTCATCAGGATGCTTGATCATCTTTGGCCAGAAGACAGAGACTTCTTTTATCTTCTTTCCGATTACAAGAAGCTCAAGTGTCTTTCGGACCGTTTCGACTTCAGGAAGTTCAGGCATGCAGGCACCTCCTCGTCCTATCGTTATTTGGCATCGTACCAGGTAGGACCGAATGAATAATCGACTTTTAATGGAACATCCAGTTCCATCGCGTTTTCCATCACATCAGGTACGATTTTCTTCAATGTTTCAATTTCTTCTTCAGGAGCTTCAAAAATCAATTCATCATGCACTTGCAGCAATAAGCGTGATTGAAGCTTTTCTTCTTTTAGCCTTAAAGCCATATCGATCATTGCTTTTTTGATGATATCAGCTGCACTCCCCTGAATCGGTGTATTCATGGCCGTCCGCTCGGCAAAGCTTCTAAGATTGAAGTTTCTGCTGGTTATTTCAGGAAGGTAGCGTCGACGGTTGAGCAGTGTCGTCACATACCCTTTCTGTTTAGCTTCCTGAACGATATCATCCATGTACTCTTTCACTCCCGGGAAGCTCTCCAGGTATTTCCTGATGAACTCACCCGCTTCCTTACGGGTGATGTCAAGACTCTGTGAAAGTCCATAATCACTGATTCCATAGACAATTCCGAAATTGACCGCTTTCGCATGCCTTCTCATATTGGATGAGACTTCATCTTTTGAAACGCCGAACACATCCATTGCCGTTTTCGTATGGATATCCATATCATTCCGGAAAGCTTCGACCAATTTTTCATCTCCTGCAATATGAGCCAGGACCCTAAGCTCGATTTGTGAATAGTCGGCAGCAAACATCACCCAGCCTTTTTCAGATGGAATGAAAGCCTGTCGGATTTTTCTCCCTTCCTCAAGCCGGATCGGGATATTCTGCAGATTCGGGTCAATGGAGCTCAAACGCCCTGTCTGTGTCAATGCCTGGTTGAACCGTGTATGAATCTTGCTTGAATCTTTATGAACCACTTTTAACAGGCCTTCTAAATAAGTGGATTGAAGCTTCCCTAACTGACGGTAATGCAGGATGTGATCGATGATGTCATGTTTGGACTGAAGCTTTTCAAGTACATCTGCTGAAGTTGAATACCCCGTTTTCGTCTTTTTCACTACAGGAAGCCCCAATTTTTCAAACAGGATGACTCCGAGCTGCTTTGGCGAATTGATATTAAAGCTTTCACCTGCCAGTTCGTGTATGTTCTTCTCAAGCTCTTCAATCCGTTTTCCAAGTTCTTCTTTCATATCAAGCAGACGCTGCTGATCGACTTTTACACCAGTATGCTCCATTTCAGCAAGGATCAGGGCAAGCGGCAGCTCCAGCTCCTCGATCAATTCCAATTGACCATTATCCTCAAGCTCTTTCATACACAGAGCTTTCAGTTGATGCAGGGCTGCTGCTTTTCTGGCCAGATGTTCCGAAAGGGCATCCTCGGAAGGAACTTTTTGTTTGGCCCCTTTTCCGTATACCGCTTCATCGGTATCCACTTCCGGAAGACCATGGGCCTGCGCAATCGCAGCAAAATCATCACCCGAAGAAGATGGATTCAGGATATAGGAGGTCAATGATAAATCAAATTGAATCCCCTTGATATCAATTCCATACCTTTTTAATGATACGACCGCCTGCTTTGAATCATACACATACTTAATGTTCACTTCATCCTCTGCCCATTTCTTAAAGTCTTCGGATTCGATTGCTGTCTCGAGCGTGAAGCAGAACGTGCCTTCTCCATTATGCATACTCAGTCCGATGATGGATCCAGTATGGTAGTTTTCTTCAAGCATTTCAATATATAAAGAAGTCTCATTTGTAAGGTGTATCGCTTCTACCTTTTGCAGTGTTTCGTAGGAGATTTCTTCAAGTTCCTTCGTTTCTTCCTGAGGAGAATCCCCCATCTTTTCAAGCAGGGAATTAAAGCCGAGATCCTTGAACACTTCTTTCAGCTTGGCTGCATCCATGCCGTCATAGTCCAGTTCGTCCACTTTGATTTCAAGCGGGGCTTCTCTCAGGATGGTAGCCAGTTCTTTACTCATTATCGCTGATTCTTTATTGTCCTCAAGTTTTTCCTTTAGCTTTTTTCCGCTGACCTGATCAATGGATTCAAGAAGCCTTTCAACCGTCACAAATTCTTTCAGCAGCTTGATTGCAGTCTTTTCCCCGACTCCGGGTACCCCCGGGATATTATCTGAGCTATCTCCCATCAACCCTTTCATATCAATGATCTGATCGGGTGAAATTTCCCACTTTTCCTTGATATGATCAGGCGTATATACTTCGAGGTCAGTGATTCCTTTCCGAGTGATGCAGACCGTCGTTTTATCGGTGCTCAGCTGGGTCAAGTCCTTGTCACCGGAAAAGATTTTCACTTCATAGCCGTCTGATTCGGCTTGGAGTGATAGTGTCCCGATGATATCGTCGGCTTCGTAATTTTCCTTTTCATAGCGTTTGATGCCATAAGCATCAAGAAGCTCCCTGATATAAGGAAATTGTTCTGACAGCTCAGGCGGGGTCTTTTGTCTGCCGCCTTTGTATTCTTTATATGTCTTATGCCTGAATGTCGTTTTTCCTGCATCAAAGGCAACCAGCATATGAGTCGGTTTTTCGTCTTCCAAGATCTTTTGCAGCATAGTGGTGAATCCGTATACTGCGTTTGTATGTACACCCTTGTCATTATTCAGTAAGGGCAGGGCAAAAAATGCCCGGTATGCAATACTGTTCCCGTCGATCAATACTAACTTTTTCGTCATAAAAAAACCTCCTCAAAAAGGGTAGAATACGATTTAATGTATTTATTATGCCGGATTATATAATGGCCGAATACTTCTATGTCATCCTCTTTTATTCTATCATGCCTTGGGGAGAAAGGAAAAAGAGGCGGCTGCCCCAGGATACAAAACAAGCCCTTCCACGGAGAGGACTCCAAGCCGGAAGAGCTTATTGATTGTTTATTCCGTGTAACCCATCAGCAATCTGGCATACGGTGAATCTGAAGGCAGGATGATGACTGTTTTTTCATCTACCGTCTTCTTATACGTTTCCAGTGTTTTGAAAAGATCATAGAAATCGGGATCTTTAGAGAAAGAGTTATTGTAAACCTTTGCTGCTTCGGATTCCCCTTCGGCACGAATGACATTTGCGTCAGCACTTGCCTTTGCAAGAAGCTCCTTCACTTCCCTGTCTGTATCGGCCGTGATCCTCTGTTTCTCGGCGTCTCCCATCGAAAGATATTCCTGAGCTTTTGATTCACGTTCTGATATCATACGTGTATAAACGGAATTCTCATTCGCCTGAGGAAGATCCGTCCGCTTCATCCGGACGTCCTTAACGACAATCCCATATTCATCTTGAGCGAGCAGTTCATTCACTTTTGTGGTGATTTGATCGTTCAAGCTCCCTCGCGAGGATTTCTCATCATTGATGATTTGATCATAATTCAACCGGCCGAGTTCTGCGCGGACAACCGAATAAATGAACTCCTCCATCTTTGTTTCCGCATTCACTACCGTCCTTGCATTTTTGATCATCTTCAGTGGATCTTCAATGCTCCATACAGCAAAATTATCGATCAGGATTCGTTTTTTATCCTTCGTATTGATTTCCGCTTCTGTCACATCGTATGTCATTTGATGTTTCGGTAAGGTGGTGACTGATTGAATGAAAGGAATTTTCACCTTCAAGCCGGGCTCCTTATCGATTCTGACGACCTCACCAAACTGTCTCACCACTTTGTATTCACTTTCTTTCACAATATAGATGCTTGTGAAAAGAAGCAGGATAGCAAAGAGGAGGAGAATCAGGAATATGCCCAGTTTCCTATATTTCTTCCATTCGACCGGATTTTGCCCTGA
>NZ_JABMCR010000300.1 GCF_013179555.1 Bacillus haikouensis | reverse complement strand
AGTCAAATACGATTGTGGATGTTTTAGAGAAAGTCTTAGATAAAGGGGTTGTCATCGCAGGGGATATTACGGTCGGGATAGCCGATGTTGAACTATTGACTATCAAAATCCGTTTAATCGTCGCTTCAGTCGATAAAGCAAAGGAAATCGGCATGGACTGGTGGGAAAACGATCCTTACCTCAGTTCCAAAGCGGCTGACAATAATACACGGGCACTTGAAGCTGAAAATAAAAAGCTGCAGGAGCGCCTGGAATCACTTGAGAAAAAGATGGACACAAATCGGTTGAAGACTAGCAATCAATCAAACTAATTGGAGGTTTTAAAAATGGCAGAGAAAAATACAAAGGTCGAAAACACAACTGTAGAGAATGATACACAGGATAAAAAATCAACAAATGATAAGAAAAGGAGAATGAGCGGGCCGATCAAGCGCACAGTCGCGGGAAGTGTGCTCGGTGCCACCGTAGGATATCTGGCGACTCCTGAAAACGGCAAAAAGTTACTAGACTCAATCGATCAGGAAAAATTAAAAAGCAAAAGCCTCGATTTCGGAAAAGCGGCTAAGGAAAAATCAAGAAGTGCCGTCACTTCACTGAAATCTTCAACAGCAAACTTATTTAACAGGGATAATAAAGAATCGGATGAATCCGGAGAAGAAAGCGAAACGACAGTAAGCTCAAGCCAATCTGAAGAATCTAATGGGGAAAACGATAAAGACAACGACTATGAATCTCTTAAAAAAGAAAACGAAGAGCTTCAGAACCGTCTGCAAAAATTAGAGGACATGCTCACAAAGCTGTCTGAGAGTGACGGCGATGATGAGGAAGAAGACAAAGACGAAGATGAAGATGAAGAAGAAGTAAAGGCAAAAGGAAAAAAGGGTTCAGCTAAATCCTCCAAGAAGGCAGAAGACGAAGAAGATACTGATGATGATGAAGAAGAGGAAGACGAAGAAGAGTCAAAGAGTAAGAAGAAATCATCTAAAAAGAATGAAGACGATGATGAGGACGAGACGGAAGAAGATGATGAAGATGACTCTAAAGAAGACAATAAACAAAGCAAGTCAAGTTCATCCAAGAACAAAAAGCGTTCAACACGCAAATCTTCAAAATCAAAGAAATCAACAAATAAAGATGATGAAGACGAAGAAGAAGGAACAACGCTTTCCAGTGATGACGACACATCTTCTTAAAAAGACTATTTTCGCAAACCTTGTTCCTTACACAAGAAAATACCGGAATTTAGGTGTTTTCGGCCGCACTCGGTGCACGTACAAGCTTGATTTTTGAAAAGAGCACTGTACACACTATATTTGATATTCTTCATCACGTACAAAAAGCAACAATCGGTTAGAAAAAACCCTGACACGGAAGGGAGAAGTGGACATGAGCTCAGAAGCTAAGGATAGTATTTTGGAATTCTTTGTACAAGCAGCCAATAAGCATGACTTTACGCTGGACGTTACACTCAATGTAAAGGGTTCGGTCATTTCAGGAACCCTCGTATCTGCAAAAGACTACTTTGACGCTCTCAGCGAAAACTTTGAAGACGGCAGCGATGTTGCCCAGAGACTAAGCGAAGAGCTTGTCAAAGCAGGGGAGACGGTGGAAGAAAACAGCAATACTGAAGCTAATTTCATCCATTTGAAAAATACTAAAGTATACTGCGGAGACAGCAAGCCTACCCCTTCGAAGGGAAAAATCCTTTGGAGAGGCAAGTTGAGTGAAGTTGACGGATTCTTCTTAGGAAAGATATCAGAATCAAAAAACAGCAGTAAATAAGCAAAGGCCGGGAGATCCATCTCCCGGCCATTGTTTGTAGAAGGCGAAAGACGGTGCTCCCGTCCAATTCAAGCATCAGGCGCCATGTACTTTTACAGCCGCGGAACTCTATATTTATTGATGGCCGGCTGGTTACACGTTTAGATTGCCGCCAAAAGACGGATCATTTCATGTTTACATCCTCGATCGTACTGACTTTATTGTTGCGAAAACTAATGTGCACGAAAGAATTTCCTGAATCCCCGTCCCATACGTAATTTACCTGATGTGCTTTCGTCCCCGGCTTTCCATTATCCCCCTGCTGCTTGCCCTCACCCCCGATGATGCCGACCACTTCCTGGAGTTCCATCCCTTTCTTTATCTGGAGGAGTTCATCCGAAGTGATTTGGGGGGAGTTTCCTTCTTCACTGGTACTGGAACAAGCCGATGCGGATAGGAACAAGATCCCGCAGATGAATGCGTGTATGAATCGTTTTTTCATATGTGTCCTCCTGCTTTGTCTTTTTAATGATGGAACGGAGGAAAAGGGGATAGTGTTTCATTTTTGAGAAAGTTTATAAGGGTTTTCTTAAGGAGTTATTTCCTGAAGGGGGGCTGGCTGCCAAGTTGGTGCAGAGGAACTGCGTGGAAAACTTATAAAACACCCGATGATGTTTTCTTTGTACGTTCAGCGGGTAAACAAATACATAACAAAGGAGGTTACCTTTTTTATGAAACGTTTAATTGGCAGACTGATCAAATGGGGACCTATCATCTATCCAATTTATAAAAAATACCGCAATAAGAGAAAATCCCGTAAATCGATGACGTATTGAAAAAAGCAGCCTGAGGGCTGTTTTTTTGTTTGGATTGGGTGGGAATTAAATATGGGAGTTGTGCATGGAGGGGTGTTGACTAGCAAAAAGACTCCCTGAGAGTTCATTCTCTCAAGGAGTCTTTAAATCATTATCAGCGAGATGTTTTTCTCATGCCTCTTAACAGTAAGCTTAACAGGAATACGAAGATGATTGCTCCGATCAATGCCGGGATGATGGCGATTCCTGCGAGTGTTGGTCCGAAGCTTCCAAGCAGTTCTCCGCCGATCCATGCTCCGATGATGCCTGCGATGATATTTCCGATGACTCCACCGGGAACGTCTTTACCGAGTATCAATCCCGCTAACCAGCCAATTATTCCTCCTACGATTAAATATAAAATAAACCCCATAATTATTACCTCCATTTTTTGTATTGTAATAAGTGCTGTTAGATTAATATTTCCCGGTCATAAGATAGTTAAAACCTTAATAAGTGGTCACTTGGAATATTTTTTGTAGGAAATACATGATGTATTTAATCACAGGAAGTTTATCCTGATACGTTTTATACTCGACTGTATAGTTGCCGTCCTCGTTATTCCAAAGCCGCTTGAAGTAGTCGTCCACTGATTGGATGAATTCACTCTCTGTAGTAGAGCTGAGCTTGATATTCTCTTCAAGATTGTAGTCATCGAGATTTCTTGACGTATAGTTGGTGGACCCTCCAATGACGATGGACTGCTTCTTTCCCTTTACATAGATGAACTTCGAATGGTATTGTTCTTTGTTCGTGTCATACCAGCGGACTTTAATATATTTTTTGTTTAGGTTGTGAAGTTCGGATGCGATCGGCAGGTTGGGAAGCCCGATTTTTTCCTGACCGAATGCGTTCTGGTTCGGGTCTAATATGAGTCTGACCTCCACTTTACGTTCTGCTGCATCTTCTATGGCATCGATGATATCCCTGTCGGCTAAGTAAAACATGCCAATCCAGATTTCGTCTCCACTTTCTGCCTCGTCCATTGCCTTGACCACATGATCCTGCACTTTGCTTTCAGTGAGGATCTGAGCCTTCACATCAGGTCCTTGACCGGCACCGGAAGGCTTAATCAAGTGATCGAGCTCTTTGTTCGTTGGAAAGGCATTTTCATCCCCGCCGGAATAGGCTGCAACCGCCTTTTCGGCTTTTACCATGTCCTTCAGGATCTCCCCTTTGACCTTAAAGGCAATATTGGAGTGGAATCCGCTTGCATCATGGGGATTGGCTGATAGGATAAGTCCGGCATCCTCTGTGATCACGACTTTTCTATGATTCGCCTTTACGTTCAATAATTTCAAATAGGACCGCGCCGTCACCTTTGGGGCTGAGGAGGCCATCGGGTTCGGCAGCCAGCCGTATCCTTCCTGACCGAACCACCCGATGGCCGATCTCCAGATTCCTGAATAGATGATGTTCGGATCGCGCAGCTTGTTCAAGTTGGTATAAATGACATCCGCCCCCAGCTCCTTCAGAGGGGCAATTTGATTGGCAGTATGGGAACGATAGGACGTATTTATATGATCAGTGATGAAGACAACCTTTAAGCCGGGATTTTTTTTTATCTGTTCCTTGATGGTCTGTTTTAATTTCTCACTCAGTTTTGGGTAGGGACGAGATCCATCTGTGTACCCGTTGACGAGGAAGAGGTCAAGCACGAGGAAATCGTCTGCTTTTTCAATGATTTTGTAGACTTCATCAAAGATGGAGTGGTCGTACACTTCCTTGCCGTTTTTGTCATAGGTAAGATCGTATAAAAATTCCACATCTTTTTGAGCGAGTGTGTATATCTCTCCTTCGTAGGATATCCCTGGCGGAAGGGGCTTTACCCGATGGTAGAGCATGATTGCAGTGAGGATCAGGATGACTCCCCCGCCGATCCGCCAGCGTTTCTTCTGATGCCACTTGTGCTTCTGTTTCAATTGAATTCCCCTGTTCTTCCATTTTTTAATTACTATACCCTTTGCAGTGGAAAAAGAATCCTGTTTGAAGGGGGTACTGAAGATCTTGTTCAAGAAAAAGAGGG
>NZ_JABMCR010000030.1 GCF_013179555.1 Bacillus haikouensis | reverse complement strand
TAACGATCTATTTACCTCGCAGAAAAAATAACGACTATCTATAAAACGAACGTATTCAGGAATATTTTTACTCTAATCTGCCTATACTGATTGACAAATAAGATTGTAGTAAAGCGAGGGGTCAATCATGTTATATCTTCATGATGTATGGGTCAATTGGTTCGAAGGAGAAGAAAATGGATACAATGTCTGCCATTTTCACGAATGGAGAAAAGAAGATGTCATAGAATTATTAGATCAAGTACCATTAATAAAAGTAGACAGCACCGTATTTCATTACATCGAGAATGATTTATCAGAATTACCTCAACAACTGCTGAATGATGTTTATCAAAAAGCTTACTTGCGAAAGAATCACGAACGCATCCAGCTTGACTATTGTTTTATTGTCACAGATGGGACAGGCATATTGGCTGTGGATACAATAGGATATACCGTCCCTATCAGGAAAAGCAGACTTATCCCAAGGCAGGAACAACTTGTTTATGAAATGGTGGAAGGGCATGAAGCGGTACAGTATAAAATGGAGCATGATACCAAATCGGAAAATGCCTATCATATACTTTCCCCCAGTCCCCATATGATGAATGGATTGACCAGAAAAGAAAGACAATTGAAGCAGCTGCTGTTTATGGCACTGGATCAGCTTCACGGTTCCAGGAATACGGCAGAGATCCGTTACTGGTACACAGAGTGGGCGCCTGATCAGTACAGAGTCATTCAAGATATGGATTTTGAAGATGTTTGGAATATGCTTTATGAAGAAACGAAGTATGGCTGGTCAACCAAACATCGAACTCTTTGTGAAAACCTGATTAAAGGACAGCCATTCTTTGAGAAGCTGTGGGAAGTTGAAAATCGCCCAAAAGTGAACTGACAAATTCACAAATGTACTTTAAGCCCAAGGTAATCAAGGTTTATTGTGCGAAAAAAATCCTGGACATACTAAGTCCAGGATTTTTTATTATTTTCTTTTTCTCTGTTTTCTCCCCAACCCCATTGCTTTTTCCATCTTCTTCAGCATTTTATCAGCTGCACGATTCGCTTTTTCAGCACCTTGGTCGAGGATATCATCCAACTCATCCGAGTCAATCAATTCATTATAGCGGTCCTGTATGGGTTTAATAGCGTTTATGACCACTTGAGCCAAGTCCCCTTTAAATTCTCCATAGCCTTTTCCTTCATATCTTTGTTCAAGTTCTTCAACTGAAGAACCCTCAAGGATTGAATAAATGGATAACAGGTTGGAAACGCCAGGCTTGTTTTCTTTATCGTATTTCACCAGTCCGTCTGAATCCGTTACAGCACTTTTTATTTTTTTTTCAATTTGTTTCGGATCATCCAATAATGTGATGAATGCTTTCTGATTGGCGTCGGACTTACTCATTTTCTTTAAGGGGTCCTGCAGCGACATGACGCGTGCACCGACTTTAGGAATCCTTACTTCCGGAACAGTAAAGATATCGTTGTATTTATTATTAAAACGTTCAGCCAGGTTCCTAGTCAACTCGAGGTGTTGTTTTTGATCATCCCCTACAGGTACCAGGTCAGTATTATATAGAAGGATATCCGCAGCCATTAGCGGCGGATAAGTCAATAGACCAGCAGATACTGCTTCTTTTCCATGTGATTTATCTTTAAACTGTGTCATTCTTTCAAGTTCGCCTATATACGTAACGCATTGCAGGATCCATCCTGCCTGTGCGTGAGCAGGTACCTCGGATTGAATGAACAGAGTGGATTTTTCCGGATCAATTCCGCAGGCGATATAAAGTGCCGCTAAGCTCTTAATGTTCCTGCGCAGTTCCATCTTATCCTGTTGTACCGTTATCGCATGCTGATCTACGACACAGAAGTAACAGTGGTATTCATTTTGAAGCTCCGTAAACTGCTTCATCGCCCCGATGTAATTTCCAAGGGTAATGGTACCGCTTGGCTGAATTCCGCTAAAAATTGTCTTCATTGTTTTTCCTCCTACATATATACAAAATAAAAACCCACGCATCCTTAGAATATAGGGACGAATGGGATTAGTTCCGCGGTGCCACCCTAAGTACTCAAAAAAGTGAGTCAGCTTAGTCCATACTATTGGTATGGAACCTCTTTAACGTGAGGTGAATCCGTTATTCGCTACTGTATTCTTCACAAATAAAGCTCAGAAGTCCATTCACTAAAGGATGATTACTTGTTCACAGCATCCACAAGCTCTCTTTGAATCAATCCATTTCAGCTACTACTCTTCGTCAGCGCCAAAGCATATTAGTACCCTTATTATAGTGAATTAAAAGGGCTAATTCAAGTATAGATGATATAGGACAACACCAGCGAAATGAGGAGAAAGGAGCTTCCTATAATAAGAAGGGTGCTGGTGATTTTATATGATCGAACCACCGTGAATTCTTCATGAGCATTCTTTGTTGTATCGATATCATCAAATTGTGACAGGAATTTCCCTTGTGCGGTGCTTCTGCGAAATCGTTTCAAAGAATAGACGATCCCGTTAAAAAAACCCTTTTGAAAGACATATAGGAAAGCACCTTTTACCAAATAAATCATTCCTGTGATAAATAGACTGTTGAGAACGGAAAGAATGAGCGGATCACCTTGAGAGAGCGATAAGATCAGGGAAACGATCAGGATGATGACCGCAATCATATAAATAGAAAATGTACGTTTCATAATACTCCTTATAGGCGGTGTGAATTGAGGCTGTTGAAGTGCCCGGCAGCAATCACCGGATGTTTTTTCCAAAAAACCAACCAACGAGCCTCCCTGAAGCCTTTTTATAAGAAGTATACAGGAACCGGCCTATACATTTCAATTGCATTTCATATATATACATCTACCGGAGTGCTGTTCAGCTCAAGAAGACAAACTTCCCCAACACGCAAACAATAGTGGAAATAATAGAATTCTTCCTAATAATATAAAATTGAAATAATATAAGAAGTGTGAATAAAAATTCAATTAATTTTATAATTATGATGATTAAAACTCTTAATCTACTCAAAATACAGATTGATCATAAGTTTTGGTAAATGCATGAAAGCGCTTTATTGTAACAATTGTAATAGGACAAACACCCTAAAAAAATCTCCACAAACCTTATTAAACCAGTGTTTAAGCATCAATCTGCCCAGGAATCTGATAATTTTGCAAAAAAACTGTTAAATTAATATTGCAAAAATTTCTCTATCATGTATAATAAGTAACAAATCTTCTGAAAATTAGAAGATAAATAAATATGAGATTTACGAGGAGGTCAATTTCAAGATGAAGAAAAAATTTTCATTCTTGCTGGTTCTTCTTCTGGCTCTAAGTACTTTCCTGGCTGCTTGTGGCGGCAATGAAGGTGCGGAAGGCGGAGAATCAGGTGACAAAGGCGGAGATTCTGCTGAGAAAAAAGAACAAGTACTTAACCTGATCGAGAGTTCTGAGATCCCATCAATGGACTCTACACTGGCTACTGACTCTGTTTCATTCAACGTAATGAACAACGTATTCGAAGGACTTTACCGTTTAGGTGAGAACGACGAAGCAAAGCCTGGTATGGCTGAAAACATGGAGAAAAGTGAAGACGGTTTAACTTACACTTTCAAGCTTCGTGATGCTAAATGGTCAAACGGAGATCCGGTTACTGCTAACGACTTCGTTTACGCTTGGCAAAAAGCTTTAAACCCTGACACTGGTGCAGAGTATGCGTACATCATGTACGATATCAAAAACGCTGCAAAAGTAAACGCTGGTGAAGTTCCAGTGGAAGAGCTGGGTGTTAAAGCGGTTGATGAAAAAACATTAGAAGTACAGCTTGAAGGTCAAGTACCATACTTCGAAGCATTACTTTCATTCGCGACATTCTATCCTCAAAACCAAAAATTCGTAGAAGCACAAGGCGATCAATACGGTCTTGAAGCGGATACATCAATCTATAACGGTCCATTCACACTTTCTGAGTGGAAGCATGAGCAAAGCTTCAAATTAAGCAAGAACGATAACTACTGGGATAAAGAAACTGTAAAATTAAAAGAAGTTAACTTCAACATCGTTAAGGATACTGCAACTGCAGTTAACCTTTATGAAACTGAAAAAGCTGACGTTACTGGTCTATCAGCTGAATTCGTTGACAAGTACAAAGATGATCCAAACTTCAAGACACGTGCAGATACTTCTGTTTACTTCCTTCGTATGAACCAGAAGAACGAAGTAATGGCTAATGTTAACGCTCGTAAAGCAATCGATTCTGCTTATGACAAGCAAGGTATGGTTGACGTTCTTATGAACAACGGTTCAATGCCTGCTTACTATTTAGTACCAAAAGATTTCGTTACTGGTCCTGACGGTGCTGAATACCGTGAAAATGTAGGTGATTTCGGCGGCTATGATGTAGAAAAAGCTAAAGAATACTGGACTAAAGCGAAAGAAGAGTTAGGTAAAGATTCGTTCGAAATCGAACTATTAAACTATGACTCTGAAAGCTCTAAGAAAGTCGGAGAATTCATTAAAGAACAATTAGAAACGAACCTTGAAGGTTTAACTGTTTCAATCAAAGCACAACCGTTCAAGCAAAAGCTTGAGCTTGAATCAAAAGGTGACTATGACTTCGCATTCGCTGGATGGGGTCCTGACTATCCAGATCCGATGACATTCATTGACATGTTCGTTACTGATGGAGCGCATAACCAAATGGCTTACTCTAATCCAGAGTATGACAAGTTAGTTGAGCAAGCTAAGGGTGAATTGGCTTCTGATCTTGAAGCTCGTTGGCAGGCGATGATCGACGCAGAGAAGATTCTTTTCGAAGATCAAGCAATCAGCCCAATGTACCAAAATGGTACTTCTTACCTAGAGCGTCCATATGTTAAAGGTATCCTTCGCCATTCATTTGGTGCAGATAATTCTTACAAGTGGGCTTCAGTTGAGTAATTAACAGCTCAATGACAAACCAAAAGAGGGAGAGTGTATGCATGAGCATACGCTCTCCTTTTCCACTGATTGTCGAAAAAAATCTAAAGATTAAAAATAGATTGAAAATTTGTCGAATAACTATATAATATATTATGTAATAAAAAATAGACAAAAAAGGGGGGCTAAAGAATGGTCAAATACACAATTCAACGTCTCGTTTATATGATCATCACTTTGCTTATCATTGCTACCGCTACTTTCTTTCTGATGAAGCTCCTGCCTGGATCTCCACTACAAAATCAAGAAAGGCTGTCTCCGGAACAACAACAAATCATTTTGGATAAATACGGTCTGAATGAGCCGCTGCCAGTACAGTATGTAAACTACATGACTGGACTTGCTCAAGGTGATTTAGGTTTATCATTCCAATACGATAACCGCCCGGTTACACAAATTATTGGAGACCGTATTGGACCTTCCGCACTTTTAGGATTCCAAGCTATGGTATTAGGCGCGATTTTAGGTATTTTAGTAGGGATCATTGCAGCCATCAAACATAACACGTGGCTGGACTATGGATCTACGATTCTCGCAGTCTTGGGAATATCCATTCCATCATTTGTATTTGCAGCATTATTGCAATATTACGTAGGGGTGAAGCTTGAATGGCTTCCTGTCGCCCTGTGGGGAGAGTACAAACATACCATCTTGCCTACATTGGCTCTGACCGTCGGTGTTGTGGCAACGATTGCACGTTTTATGCGTACCGAGATGCTCGAAATTTTAAATTCAGACTATATTTTACTGGCAAAAGCAAAAGGGATTTCTAAAGTTGGGACAGTAGTAAAGCATGCTGTGCGTAACGCCATGATTCCGATTGTTACGATTTTAGGCCCAATGACTGTAGCAGTAATGACTGGATCTCTGGTGGTTGAACGTATATTTGCTGTTCCAGGATTGGGTGAACAGTTCGTGCTTTCAATTAATATGAACGACTACACGGTCATAATGGGTATCACATTATTCTTTAGTGTATTATTCATTGCGGTAATTTTCCTGGTCGATATCCTGTACGGAATCATTGACCCACGTATTCGTTTGGCTGGAGGGAAGAAATAATGGAGACTAACAAAAGAAAAATTGATCAGCTCAGTCCAGATCTCTTCCAGCAAAGAAAAGCAGGAGAAGATGAAGCTGAAAGAATTGAAAGACCAAGCTTGAATTTCTGGCAGGATGCCTGGATAAGGCTCCGTAAGAGTAAGGGTGCGATTGTAGGAATTATCATCACTGCGATTATTATGTTCTTTGCCATATTCGGGCCCGGCATGAATGAACATAAATTCAGCGATCAAAATATACGACATGCAAAGCTGCCTCCTAAAATTGAAGCGCTTTCAGGTATTAGCTGGCTTCCATTTGACGGAAAAGATGCAGATGGATTCGATGTTTATGAATCCAGACAAGTCGAAGTAAACTATTGGTTCGGTACCGATGACCTTGGACGCGATCTTTGGACAAGAACATGGAGCGGAACGAGAATTTCACTTTACATCGGTATTTTAGCCGCAATCATTGATTTTATCATCGGTATCTCTTACGGTGGGATTTCTGCGTACTATGGCGGAAGAGTCGATGATGTCATGCAGCGTATCATTGAAATTCTGGTAGGTATTCCAAACCTGATCGTCGTCATACTCTTCATCCTGATATTTGAGCCCGGGATATTCTCGATCACGATGGCGATGGTTATTACCGGATGGACCGGCATGGCCAGGATCGTCCGCGGTCAAGTCCTGCAATTGAAGAATCAGGAATTCGTCCTTGCTTCACGTACTTTAGGGGCGAGCAGCAACCGGTTAATCTTTAAACATTTACTGCCTAATGTTATGGGTCCAGTTATCATCACGACGATGTTTACAGTTCCTGCAGCGATTTATACTGAGGCATTCTTAAGCTTTATCGGATTAGGTATCGCACCGCCAAGAGCTTCTCTGGGATCTCTAGTAAACGACGGATACAGATCAATTCAATCATTTCCATACATGATGTTTGTTCCATCGGTAGTTATCTCATTGATTATCTTAAGTTTTAACCTGATGGCTGACGGACTCCGCGATGCGCTGGATCCGAAAATGCGTAAGTAATGGAAGGGAGATAAAATAAAATGTCAAAAAGAATATTAGAAGTGAACAATTTACATGTCTCCTTCAATACGCATGGGGGAGAAGTCAAAGCTGTACGCGGTGTGGATTTCCATTTGGATAAAGGTGAAACACTGGCAATTGTAGGGGAATCAGGTTCCGGGAAATCTGTTACTACTAAAGCGTTGATGAGACTGATTCCAAATCCTCCAGGGTTCATTAAAGGTGGAGAAATTCATTTCGAAGGCAAAGACCTCGCGAAGCTGCCTGAAAAGCAGATGGAAAAAATCCGCGGTAAAGATATTTCGATGATCTTCCAGGATCCAATGACATCACTGAACCCGACAATGACGATTGGGAAGCAAATCATGGAACCGCTTGTCAAGCACCAGAATATGAATAAAAATGATGCAAGAAAACGAGCAATCGAACTATTGAAGCTTGTTGGGCTTCCAAGTCCTGAAACGCGCTTTAAACAGTATCCCCACCAATTCTCCGGTGGACAGCGCCAGCGTGTCGTAATCGCGATCGCTTTAGCATGCAATCCTAAAATACTGATTGCCGATGAGCCGACAACAGCACTGGACGTTACAATTCAAGCACAGATCCTTGAACTTATGAAAGATCTGCAAACAAAGATTGAGACATCGATCATCTTCATCACACATGATCTCGGCGTAGTGGCAAATGTAGCCGATCGTGTAGCAGTCATGTACGGCGGTCAGATTGTTGAATCAGGGACAGTGGATGAGATATTCTATGATCCCCGACACCCGTATACATGGGGACTCATCGGTTCAATGCCTACCACTGATACAGAAGGGGAAACAGAACTTGTTGCAATTCCCGGAACGCCTCCTGACTTGTTGAATCCTCCAGCGGGAGATGCCTTCGCTCTTAGAAGTGAGTACGCAATGAAGATCGATTTCGAACAAGAACCGCCATATTATAAAGTGTCTGATACACATTTTGTGAAATCATGGTTATTGCATCCAAGTGCTCCTCAGGTTGAGCCTCCTGAAGCAGTAAAAGTAAGGCATAGAAAAATGCCGTCAAACTACGATGAGCCGGTTTTAGTTGAGGGGGTTCGTGCATAATGGCAGAAAAATTACTTGAAATTAAGAATTTAAAACAATACTTCAACCCTGGCAAGCCGAATATGGTTAAAGCGGTTGATGATATCTCGTTTGATATTTACAAAGGTGAAACACTTGGGCTGGTAGGAGAATCCGGATGTGGTAAATCAACTACCGGACGTACCATCATTCGTCTTTATGACGCAACTGACGGTCAGGTACTATTTAACGGCGATGATGTGCATGGTAAGAAAAGCCGTTCCCAATTGAAAAAATTCAATCGTAAGATGCAGATGATCTTCCAGGATCCATATGCATCATTGAATCCGCGTATGAAGGTTGCTGACATCATTGCGGAAGGGATAGATATTCATGGTCTCGCTTCTTCCAAAGAAGAGCGTATTAGAAAAGTTCATGAACTTCTTGAAACAGTAGGCTTGAATAAGGAACATGCCGGTCGTTACCCGCATGAATTCTCAGGAGGTCAAAGACAGCGTATCGGAATTGCCCGTGCACTTGCCGTCGACCCTGATTTCATCATTGCTGATGAGCCGATTTCTGCACTTGACGTGTCAATCCAGGCCCAGGTGGTAAACTTGATGCAGCAGCTGCAAAAAGAAAAAGGACTGACGTACTTATTCATTGCACATGATCTATCAATGGTTAAATACATCAGTGACCGTATCGGTGTCATGTATTTTGGTAAGTTAGTAGAATTGGCACCAAGTGATGCTTTGTATAAGAACCCACTTCATCCTTATACACAGTCATTACTATCTGCTATCCCGCTGCCAGATCCTGAGTATGAGCGTACACGCAGAAGAAAAGAATACGATCCTGCCGTTCATAATTATACGGAAGAAGATCATTTGGAAATGCGTGAAGTTGCACCTGGTCACTTTGTGTATTGTTCCGAGAAAGAATTTACACAGTATCAAGCTCAATATAAAGGATAACAGTTGAAGAAGCTCCCTTGTTTGAGGGGGCTTTTTTCAATGCAGGTTTTTGAATCATTTATTCCAAAGCACTGCTGGATAAACATCTTCTTTTTTTATCGTCTATACATATCCTAGTAATAGGAGCAGCTAATTGCCTGAGCTTCTATTTATCGGGAAACTGGGAAACTGTCTGATTCCCTCGGAAATTATGACCATTTAGGTGTAAATTCCCTTTTCTTTGTAGTTATTTCCTTGTTAAAATAGTACCAGTGTTACATTTTTTAGTAGATAGTAATTTTATTAGAGGAGAGGTTAACGTTGAAATGGAGTAAGATTGCGACATCCTTATGTATAGCGGCTATGTGTACATTACCCCTTCAAACAGTCAGTGCCGAATCAGGAGACAGCACAAAGAAGAAAACTCATGAAACGAGAGGCATTACATTAAGTAAGAAAGAAATACCTGCATCAGCGCCGCGTTTCGTATACGACTCAGGTTATACATTCGAATATCCCGATGCTGTCAGAGGTGTATATGTTACGGGACATTCAGCAGGCGGTGATCGCTTTAATAAATTGACAAAACTAGTCGATACGACTGACTTGAATGCAATGGTCATCGATATTAAAGATGACCATGGATATGTTACATATGAACCCGAAGCGTCATCCCCTTATGCAGAAGTTGGTCAGCCGTATATTAAGGACCCTAAAGCGGTGCTGAAAACAATGGAGGAAAAACAAATTTACCCGATTGCGCGGATCGTTGTATTCAAGGACACGGTTCTTGCAAATAAAAAGCCGGAGCTTTCCTATAAAGATGGGGGAAAGGTGTGGAAAAACGGCAGGGGTGAATCCTTCGTGAATCCATTCCTTAAAGAAGTATGGGATTATAATGTCGGTATTGCGATAGAAGCAGCAAAGATGGGTTTCCAGGAAATTCAATTCGATTACGTGCGTTTCCCTGAAGGATTCGAGAAAAGGGATAAAGAACTTGAATATAGTACTGGTGACTATACAGATGATGAAAAGGATAATGTTCAAAAACGTGTTCAGGCCGTTACCGATTTTGTTGAGTATGCACATGAAAAGCTTGAGCCTTATGGAGTTAAAGTATCTGTCGATATTTTCGGCTATACAGCAACACTTCCCGAGGCGCCTGGCATCGGGCAGAACTTCTCAAGGATTTCCGAGAATGTCGATGTTATTTCCTCTATGATATATCCAAGTCATTGGACGCCTTACTTTGGAATTGCCAAACCAGATCTCAAGCCTTATGAATTGGTATCAGAGTACACAAAGTTAGAAAACAAAAAATTGGCAGAGCTTGAGAACCCGCCAATTTCAAGACCTTGGCTTCAGGATTTCACCGCTTCCTGGTTGGGCAGCGGAAATTACAAAGTGTATGGAAAAGCTGAAATAGAAGCCCAAATCAAAGCACTAAATGACCAGGGAGTCAAAGAATTCCTGCTATGGGATGCTGGAAATTCCTATACTGAAGGTGTTGATTATACGCCTTGATCGAAAAAAAGCTTGCTTACTGATCTAAGCAAGCTTTTTTGTTTTAGATCTTCTACTATATAATATCCTCGTCGTACCTGTATGATTATCATTTGACAATTCTCATGGTATTGTTATGATTGAATTGGTAACATTAACCGCTTTTAACCACTTACCCCCCTGTACAGGAATCATCTCCTGTAGAACCGTATTTAATTTAATTCCACTGAACAGACTAACAATTATCATAAACCAATCAATTATGAGAAAAATAGTTTTAACACGTTAGTCAACTTCAAAATTCATTTAAAGGAGTAGATCCATGCACTGGTATGAAAAACTTAATCAATATTTCCCGGTAGAGGAAATGAAATCGAAAGAACATTTGGAGACACTGCTAAAAGAACGAAGTGATATTTATCATAAAGATGAAGGTCAGTACCACGTATTGATGTATGTGGAGTTAGAGGACTTTATATTTATTGACTATCTGTTTGTGTCAAGAGATGCACGAGGACAGGGACTTGGCCATAAACTTCTGGAAAAGCTTAAGAAAAAGAAAAAACCGATTATTTTGGAAGTGGAACCTGTCAACTATGAAGACACTGACTCAGAGAAGCGTTTGAAATTTTATAAGCGTGAAGGATTCGAGCACGCAGCCAGCATCGGTTATGCGAGACGTTCTCTGGCAACAAATGAGATCAACGAAATGGAGATCTTGTATTGGGCACCAAATGACGAGTGTGAAGACTTAGTCTTTGAATCCATGAAAAAAACGTATGAAATGATTCATACTTATAAGGATAAGGAGTTTTACGGTGCCTCCTATCAGCCTGTAGAAGAAGTCCTGAAAAAGGACGAACATCGGATTGAAGACGTACTGCGAGATGTATAGAATTTAAGCCGTGAAAACCTTATTGTGATTCGCAATAAGGTTTTCTAAATGAAAAAATTAATCGTTGCCTTGATGTTTAGAAACTGAACAAAGGGGGTATTAAAATTAATATACAAAGAGTATATAGCTTATGTAAAACATATGTGTAAGAAATTTGACAAATTCATTAAAAGTATATTCAACTTCTCGCAATTCATGTATAATACATAATAGAGATTTCTTATTTAAACTTATTTTAAATAACGTGTTTGTTTAAATATAAGATACTCTGGATCATATTCAAAACTATAAAAAATATTTAAGGGAGTGTGAATGACGTGGTTACATTATTCACTTCACCTAGTTGTACATCTTGTCGGAAGGCAAAAGCTTGGTTAGAAGAGCATGAGATTCCATATACAGAGCGTAACGTTTTCTCAGAACCTTTAAGCATTGATGAAATAAAAGAAATCCTTCGCATGACTGAGGACGGAACGGATGAGATCATTTCTACACGTTCAAAGACTTTTCAGAAGCTTAATGTTGATTTAGAAACATTACCGCTTCAAGAATTGTTTGAGCTTATCCAAAAAAATCCTGGATTACTAAGACGTCCGATCATCCTGGATGAAAAAAGACTGCAGGTTGGATACAATGAAGATGAAATCAGACGATTCCTTCCCAGGAAAGTCCGTACATTCCAGCTTCTGGAAGCTCAAAGAATGGTTAATTAACACTGAATCATTCACGTTCTCTGCATGATTTGACAATGCCGGGAATATACAATTAAAAGGGGCTGACCCTTAAAGGACGTTTCGTTTCCTTGCGGGTTGGTCTCTTTATTTTTTGCTTCAAAGATTTCCAATGTTCCAGCCGGTATGTTGTAAATCAGCAGCTGTGCTTGACCGAGGCTTGATACCAGTAACATTATGTTGATGAATGTGGAAATGACAACGGTGAAACCTATGATTTAATCATAAGTATTATCACTTGAATTTTCTGCAAATATTAGCTAAAATGTCAAGAACACATCATAAAATAGACCAATTTACTTAAGTGAAAAATGGGTGTTGTTTTTATTCCATTTTTAGCGCTTATAACATAAAATAGAAGTACAAGGTACAAACTAACTTAAAATGTATCTTCTGTCTTCACCAACAGTCGGGCTTACGCAGCTCAGAGGGTGTAGTCCCTTCACTAACTTTAAGCAAGAAGGGAGAGGTGTCAAATGGAAATCGAACGTATTAATGAAAATACAGTGAAATTCTATATTTCATATGGGGATATAGAGGATCGAGGCTTTGATCGCGAGGAAATCTGGTATAATCGTGAAAGAAGTGAAGAGCTCTTCTGGGAAATGATGGATGAAGTTCATCAGGAAGAAGATTTCGGAATCGAGGGTCCTCTGTGGATACAAGTTCAGGCACTTGACAAAGGGCTGGAAGTACTAGTCACAAGAGCACAGGTTTCAAAGGATGGTCAACGATTTGAATTGCCGATTCCTGAAGATAAATTGAAAGAGCTGCCTGTGGATGAACGTATTGAAGAACTGCTTGATCAACATTTTCAAATTAAACAGGATCAAGATGAGGATACTGAAGTAGCATTGGATTTCACTTTAAAGTTCAACGACTTCGAAGATGCCATTTCTTTATCGCAGAGACTAAAGGATATGCCGATCGACCATCTAATAACAAAGTTACTTGCTCATGAAAATAGATATTTTCTTTACATTAAGTTTTCAGAGGAGCACTTCTCAGAAGAAGAGATTGACAATATGTTAAGCATCCTGCTTGAATATGCCGATGAGTCAAGAATGACCGTTCACCGCCTTGAAGAGTATGGGAGTATTGTAGTCGATAAGAACGTGTTTAAAACACTAAGTGCATACTTTTCATAAGTTCTAATACCGGTTTCATCCTGAAATCGGTATTTTTTTATTATCTCTCAGCGGTCTCGGCCGGTGATTTCAATTGGTTCAAAGAGTGTTGCTGCCCGCTGTTTATAATAGATTTCGATACTGAACTATACAGGGGCATAATTCCAGCGATAATGATAGATGAAAAGCCGAAATGTACAACATAAGTTTATGGGATGGTGTATCGGATGAAGAATACGGTCAAGGTGCTTTTATTTATAGCGGCGATAGCACTCAGTTATTTTTACTTTTTAGATCAATATCTAGAAGGTATGCTAAAATACGTAAGTTTGGTATTTACATTTTCAGTTGTTATCATAGGATTCTTAATATTCATTGAAAACCGTCATCCAACTCAGACTCTTACCTGGCTGGTTGTTCTCGGTGCCTTCCCGTTTCTGGGCTTTATCTTTTACTTGCTCTTCGGCAGAAATTATCGAAAAGAGAAAATGTATAAGAAAAAGTACATCCTGGATAAGGAAACGTATAGCAAATTCGAGCCGGGACCTAAAGATATGAACCCTGAGATGTTCGGTTTATATCAGGAAAAGCATGTTCAACTTGCACAGAGAATCGGAAACAGCGCCATTTCCTTTTCAAGTGAAACAAAAGTATTGACTAATGGCGAGGAGACGTTCGGTGAAATACTCCGCTGGCTGAAAACAGCGAAACATCATATTCATATGGAATATTATATTGTGCGTCATGATGATATCGGGAAACAAATAAAAGACATCTTGATCGAACGGGCAAAAGATGGGGTCAAAGTCCGATTTCTCTATGATGCTGTCGGTGCGTGGCAGTTATCAAATGCATATATCAATGAATTAAAAGGAGCAGGTATAGAAGTCATGCCGTTTGGTCCTGTGAAAATTCCTTTTCTAAATAATAAATTCAATTTCAGGAATCACAGGAAGATCATTGTAATCGACGGTAATATAGGTTTTGTCGGCGGGTTGAATATCGGGGATGAATACTTGGGGAAAAACCCATCTTTCGGATTTTGGAGGGATACCCATTTATTTGTCAAAGGAGAAGCAGTAAGGACGCTTCAGCTTATTTTTCTCCAGGATTGGTATTATATGACAAATGATGATTTCCTTACACCAGGCTATTTAAGTCCTGACCCTGTAAGTGAAATAAAAGATGGCGGGGTCCAAATGATTGCCGGGGGACCTGACAATGAACTCAGTGTTCTGAAAAACATCTTCTTCTCAATGATAACGTCCGCCCAGGAAAGTGTATGGGTGGCTTCACCATACTTTATTCCTGACGAAGATATTTTTTCGGCGCTTAAGATCGCCGCGTTAAGCGGTATTGATGTCAGGCTGCTTGTACCGCATAAGCCGGATAAGCGGATCGTATTTCATGCTTCACGTTCTTATTTTCCTGAACTTCTGGAAGCGGGAGTGAGGATCTACGAGTATCAAAAAGGGTTTATGCATAGTAAGATTGTCATCGTCGATAATGAACTGGCTTCCATAGGAACCTCAAATATGGATATGAGAAGTTTTCATTTGAATTTTGAAGTGAACGCCTTTCTGTATAAAACCAATAGTACACAATCGCTTGTTGAAGAGTATTTAAATGATTTAGAGCATTCGGTAGAGCTTGCACATGGGGAGTTTAAAAAGAGGCATATGGGCTACCGTATCCTCGAGTCTACCTCTCGCTTAATGTCACCATTGTTATAATCACCATTGAATGAACGAAAATGCCCAAAGGATGAATGGTCCTTTGGGCATTTTTTTGCAGGATTTTACAATCATTTGTCGAATAAAGAATAGCAGGAGGTGTTCCATGTTAAAAGCTTTAATCGATCAGCAGCCTTTTACGACCATCCACCACACAAAGGAGGAGTTACTTAAACTCAGGAAAAGCTCTCCTCACTTTCTCTGCCCGCATTGCTCAGCACCGTTGATCCTTAAAGTCGGTCATATCAAAATCCCTCATTTTGCACACGCCGCAAACAAACCCTGTCCATATCAATCAAGAAATGAAACCCCCATGCATGTCTGGAGTAAAGCCTTACTGTTCAAAAGGCTTACGCAGCTTTATGAAGACGTGGAGCTGGAATATTATCTGAAAAATATTCGGCAGATTCCCGATCTGTTCATTAACTTGAAAGGAGAAAGGATTGCTATTGAAGTTCAATGTTCCACAATCCCTGTATCAGAAGTGAAATTCCGAACAGAAGGATACAGAAAAGAGAGAATCCACCCTTTATGGATTTTAACCCAGCCGGTTTCGAGAAGCATTCCTCTAAAATTAACAACCTTTCAACAGGCATTCCTTCGGTTTTCCCCTGATTTGAACTATTTTCTTCTTCATTTTGAACCTGAAAAGAAATCGTTTACGATTTTCCCGAATCTTACACCTGTATCCTCCAATTTATTTCTGCACTCAAAGCAGATTGTCATCCCGCTTAATGAAATAACTCTGCCAATCTCAATATCCCCGCCAGGAACCAATGACTCCAACTTGTTGAAAAACTGGTGGGGATATCGGCAGAAATGGATTTATAACAAGGTAAATTATAATTCGTTACGTGATAATAGCTTCCTGAAGGAAGTGTATGAAGAGGGAGATACGATTATTTATTTACCGCTGTTTATAGGTTTGCCTGTCATCCCGCACATGGGAATAGTTAAAAACCATCCAGTAGAGTGGCAATATTACCTCTTTAAAGATGTGATGAAGAAGTATCGGTCCTTTACTAAAGAGATGATGGATAATGCCATGACCAGGCGCATGGCAAAGGGAGATATCGAAATGAGGGATTTCCCGCTTTCTAATGGAGAAACAGGCATGCAATCGATAATAAGTGACTATCTTGCATTACTCGAGAAAGTGGGAGTAGTAAGCAGTGGGGAGGGAAAGACTTACACCCTGTCAAATGGATGGAATTGTCCTGGAAGAATGACTGAATTTGAGCAGCATGAACATGATTTTTTTTCTAAATGGAAGCATATATTAAAAAAGGACTAAGAAAGCCTGTTTTCTTGCAGGAATATTCAGGATAAGAGAGAATGTTACTATAAGGAACAGTCTGTATATTCAGAATGGAGGATATTTATGTCAAAAGACACAGTAACGAAAAGCCTGCCAGCCAGAAATGAAGTGGAAGAGGGCTTAACCTGGAGATTGGAAGATATTTTTGAAAGTGATGACGCTTGGGAAAAAGAATATAATGAGATAAAAAAATTAACTGATAAAGCTGAAGAATTTAAAGGATCTCTTAGTAAAAGCTCCGAGCAGTTATATAGAGCTCTCAGTTTTCAAGATGAAATAATGGAAAGAATGGGGAAGGTTTATACATATTCACATATGCGCTATGACCAGGACACGACTAATTCCCATTATCAGGGTCTTGATGACCGTGCTAAAAGTTTATACACATTACTGGGAAGTAAATTTGCATATCTCGTCCCTGAAATCCTATCCATAGATGAAGATAAACTCCAAAAATTCCTTGAGGAGAAGGCAGAGCTTCAAAAGTATAAGCATGCATTGGAAGAAATCAATCTGCAGCGTCCCCATGTTTTATCAACAGAGGAAGAGTCACTTCTTGCCCAGGCTTCCGAAGTATTCAGCGCAGCGAGCAATACATTCGGAATGTTGAATAACGCCGACCTTGAGTTCCCGAGTATCAAGGATGAAAATGGTGAAGAAGTGGATATCACCCATGGCCGTTTCATCCGCTTCCTTGAAAGCAGTGACCGGCGGGTACGCGAAGAGGCATTCAAAAAGGTATATGAAACATATGGAAAGTTTGAAAATACATTCGCCACGACCCTTAGCGGAGCTGTGAAGAAAGATAATTACGTCGCAAATGTTCGTAACTATGATTCTGCCCGTCACGCTGCTCTTTCGAATAATAACATCCCTGAGCAGGTTTATGACAATCTTGTGGAAACGGTGAATAAGAATCTTCACTTGCTTCAGCGTTATATCAAGCTTCGGAAGAAAGTGCTTGGCTTGGATGAAGTCCATATGTATGATTTATATACCCCGCTTGTGAAAGAAGTCAAGATGGAAATCGACTATGAAGAAGCAAAGGATATGATTCTTGAAGGCTTAAAACCTCTGGGTGAAGATTACGCAAATGCTCTTCGGGAAGGGTTTGATAACCGTTGGGTGGACATAGTTGAGAACAAAGGAAAAAGAAGCGGGGCTTATTCTTCAGGAGCATATGGAACGAATCCATATATCCTCATGAACTGGCAGGACAATGTGAACAACTTATTTACCCTGGCACATGAATTCGGTCACAGTGTGCATAGTTATTATACAAGGTGTGCACAACCATATACGTACGGCCATTATTCAATCTTCGTTGCCGAAGTGGCTTCTACTTGCAATGAGGCATTGTTAAATGACTATTTATTGAACACGATCAACGATGAAAAGAAGCGGCTTTACTTATTAAATCATTATTTGGAAGGCTTCAGAGGCACTGTGTTCCGCCAAACAATGTTTGCAGAATTTGAACATTTGATTCATAAGAAAGCACAAGAAGGAGAAGCGTTGACTTCTGATTTTCTTACCAAAGAGTATTATGCTCTCAATAAGAAATACTTTGGTGAAGATATATCCATTGATAAAGAAATTGGACTGGAATGGGCACGTATTCCTCATTTCTATTACAACTATTATGTCTATCAATATGCTACCGGCTTTTCTGCAGCCACTGCCTTAAGCAAGCAGATCCTTGAAGAGGGGGATTCTGCTGTAGAACGTTATATCGACTTTCTCAAAGCTGGGAGCTCCGATTATCCGATCGAAGTACTGAAGAAAGCCGGAGTCGACATGACAACCTCTACTCCAGTGGAAGAAGCATGCAAAGTATTTGAAGAAAAGCTCGATGAAATGGAACGGTTATTGGAGAAACTTCAATAATCATACAATGCTGATTGGAAAATAAGCTGGTTCCCAGTGTTGCACTGAAAGAAACATAGCCCGACAAACTGAAAGGGAAGAGCCAAAGTGCTCTTCCCTTACTTTAATTGAAAAGAATAAAAGCTTCAACTCCTCCTGAGGGGCTGGAAAGCTGTCTGCGTTTTCTTATGACTTAAAACCCTTAAACCGTTTTCTATTGGTAAATGAATAGATGAAGATCAACAAAGATAGAAATAATATTGGGGAGCTAATAAGGAGAGGAATAAGATTCATCAGCCCAAGAATATTTATTAGAAAGCTAATGATGATTAGCAGAACCAGACTCAAGAACTTAATGTTAACCCTCATGAAGGATCCCTCCGCACATGCTTTATATAATACTATATGACAAGCAGAAGACGTTCATACATTGATTTTGACAATATTGTGAAATACCATACAAACAACTTGCCAATACAAGTTTATACATGTTATATTATCAGTGTGAAGTTGATCACAAGCAAACATATACCCCTTTGTTTGACCGTGAAAAATTTCTCCCATCCCCTTTGTTCGTATTGAAAAACCGATGTTGGCAACAACATCGGCTTTTCTTGTTTATAGAGAATTTTATTATTCTACTATAGTTAATCAGCGATATATCTCCAAAACGTGCCGTGCTTTGCAGGTATTTTCCTTACTTTCTGCTGCAGGGTCCATTTCTTCATTTGTTTTTCTACTTCTTCAATGGATAACTCGTACACCACAGCTATTTCTTTAGAGGCTACAAAGCGATAATGTTTCATAAACTCTTCAAGTGTAGGCAAAGGTTTTTTTTCGGGTTTTATTGTAAGCATTTCTTCCATGATATGAACATAAACCTCATAGGAATACAACCCGGTTACCTTCAAGCCTTCATCTTCAATATTCTCATTAAAAAAGACCAGGGTCGGAATTTCATCGACTTCCATCTCAGACGTAATTTTTATATCACATTGAAACGCTTTGGAAGCTGAGTACGAGTGAATATCATTCATAAACTCAGTAAGGTCCAGCCTCGCTTCTTCTGCACATTCCATTAGAACGTCAAAATTTGATATATCTTGTTTTTGAAGAAATAATCGCTCCTGTAAAAAGCGTAAAAATCGGATACCAGCGTGCTTTCCCTGAAGCTCTGCTGCTTTAATCGCAAAAGAGGCTATATAAGGTGAATCGATCGGGTTCTCAATCCACAAGCTTCCATCACAGGACATTCCCGAACGGCTCGCTGTTTTCTCCCACTGTTCAGCCAGATCTTCTTGTTTTCGTTTTGTCGCGATACTTAGTGAAGAAAGCTGGCCGCTTAATATATATCGGATACGAAAATATTGGCCGAATTCAAGCCTCAGTTTCTTTAATATAGGTTCCAGTGCCCAGCATTCCGGACATAGAGGATCTACAAACATATATATTTCTAACGGTTTCTTTTCGGCTCCACAACTGTTCAGCGGGCTTGGATTATTTAAACTAGTCAATGTTGTTTCTCTCCGGTGTATCAGTATTTACCATATGATGAGCGGTTAAAACAAGTCTGTGAAAGAAGTCTTCCCTTACTTGATCCTCAAGTTCAATTTCATCCATAGCTTCATGCATACAGCTTAGCCATGCCTTCGCTCTCTCTTCTGTGATTGGGAAGGGAAGATGTCTTGCACGGAGCATCGGGTGACCGTGTTCTTCACTATAAAGAGGAGGCCCGCCTAGATATTGCGTCAGGAATTGTTTTTGTTTCCGAGCCGTCTCAGTTAAGTCTTGCGGAAAAATAGGTGCTAACTCAGCGTGTTTAGACACTTTATTATAAAACGCATCAACGAGCATGGAGAGTTTCTTTTCGCCGATTAAGTTATAAGGCATTTTCGGTTTCTCGACCATAAGAAGGACTCCTTTATACTTAGAATGTATGTTTATTCTAGCAAGCATTCATCCATATCTCAAACAAATAGCCTTGCATTAGTCTTAGTCTTATCAATAAAGTTATTGTTGGCTAAATCCAACGTGGATATCCCTTGAAATAAGGGCAGTCGATATCAAAAATCCTTGCATGAAAAAAGCTGTACGTTGAAGTAAAGTGTACAGCTTTCTTTTAGCTTATTAGACTTTTTAAGCAAAAAACGTATTTGTTACTTTTTTTACATAGGCAGTTGTTTCTTTGAAAGGAGGGATGCCATTGTACTTATCGACATTTCCTGGTCCAGCATTGTACGCAGCCAGAGCAAGGTCAATGTCCCCGTTATATTTATCAAGCATCTGTTTTAAATATTTTGTACCGGCAAAGACATTCTCTTCCGGATCAAAGATATTGGAAACACCGAGCCCCCTTGCCGTACCAGGCATCAGCTGCATTAATCCTGTGGCCCCGGCGGGACTTACTGCCTGAGGGTTGAAACCTGACTCATGATGGATTACGGCCTGTATCAGCTTTTTCGGAAGTTGATACACGTCTGCGGCTCTGGAGATAATATTATCTATAGATTTAGGTGCTTGAAAATCCGTGTTGCTGTTAATCGATAGTGACCTTGGAGGTTCCGAAACCATATAAGCAGATTGAGTATTAAGCATGCTTTTAACTGCGCCGAGTGCATTGGTACCGGTTGAAAGACCTCCAGTTTTATTTAAAGCCTGCGCGAACAGCTGCTGAAACAACTCATTGCTGCGATCAGACGTGTTTAAAGAGGAAACCGAGCCCAGCTTATTTAGTACTTGCATTTCCATCATTGTTTTTAATTGTTGAACATTCATTCTAACCGGCTCCTGTCTATATTGATGGTTTCTTTCATCGTGTATATCGGTAAGGACGATGTAGTCTTTTACAATTGATTTCTTACTTTTTCATGGAAGAAGCGCTTTATCTTGTTTTCAGTTTCCCTTTGAGGGATACCGTGTCTTGTTAACAGATCTAAGAAGTTCTTTTCTCCATGCTTGTAATCGTGGACTTCATATTCGAGTTCATAATCGATTTTATTGAAATAAGAGCTCTTATCAAACACCAGCAATCCTTCGTTATACTCTATTTCAGCCCTGTTCGTCACCAATGAGCCAAAATGTCGGATGGAGGGGATTGAAAGCCCAAGCTTAAGAAGCATATCCTTTACTTCTCCATCCGGAAGATTGTTTTGTTTCAATACACCAATTGTTTCTTGTGGAGAAAGTGTCTGGTGTGTTTCCAGCAGCCCTTCCTTAAGTGGTGTTTTCAACGTGAGTGTATAGGTGTTTTTTTTGTTGCGAATTCTTAATGCTGACTCCATCTTTCTCAGTTGGAAATCCCCTGTGTCTAAATAATGGTTTTCCTGGCTTGTGAAATCTGTTTCTTCTATCTTAAATTGCTTGATTAAATTCATGAATTCTTCTTTTAATAATAGATTCTTAAATTCAATTTCAATTTCCTGTGCCAAAAAAAAGCATCCTCTCATTGCTTAATACAAGTATTATCTCTTTAATGGAAAAGAACTTCAATGTTTAGATGTAAATCGCGTCTTATGATAAAATAATACTGATTGTTTTAAGGAAGGATGAAATAGCCATGAGAAAAATCGTTCAATTTAATGAAGCAAAATTTAAAAACGGTGTTTTACACTTACATACTGAACAAACGGAACCATTAATAGGAATAAAACCGGCTTGTCAGATCATTGCAGATTCGGATCGCTTTGCATTCGTTTATCTTGCAGAGAATGAGGATGAATATGTATATCTGTATTTAGAAGAAGGAATTTGGGGAGAGTTAAAGAAAGCGATGACGGAAAATGCTCCTGTTATCGTGAACAGCCCGGATGAGTCATTAGAATTGGAACAATTTCACGAGGAATTAAATTATCTTATCAGCAATATTGAAGGAAACGGTAATTACGGCGACGAAATGGTTAAGAAGGTTGAAGCGGCCTTTATCGATTGAATCCCTTATAAGACCAACCAACAATGTAACCAACTTTACAACCTGGAAGAAAGAAACAGATCGATGTTTCAAATGAGGTGAGGGAATGAATCATTGGGAACAATTTCTGGCTCCCTATAAGCAAGCCGTAGATGAGCTTAAAGTGAAACTGAAAGGAATGCGTGGAGAATATGAATTTCAACAAACGCATTCGCCGATAGAATTTGTAACGGGAAGGGTTAAGCCAATCGCGAGTATACTTGACAAGGCGAACCAAAAGGGGATTGCCCTTTCAGATATCGAGACTGAAATGCAGGACATAGCGGGACTCAGAATGATGTGTCAATTCGTGGAAGATATTCATGCTGTGGTCAGACATCTCCGTTCAAGAAAAGATTTCACCGTGATTGAAGAAAGAGACTATGTGACTAATAAAAAGCCAAGCGGCTATAGATCTTATCATGTGGTCGTGGATTATCCTGTACAGACGATACAGGGAGAGAAAAACATCTTGGTAGAAATTCAAATACGCACACTGTCGATGAATTTTTGGGCGACAATTGAGCATTCTTTGAATTATAAGTACAGCGGTCAGTTTCCGGAAAGAATTCGTATGAGGCTGCAGCGAGCAGCAGAGGCTGCCTTTCGTCTTGATGAAGAAATGAGCCTGATAAGGGAAGAGATCCAGGAAGCACAGGCAATTTTCACAAATAAAATGGAGAAAGACAAGAGGGGCAGAGGGACTACTGATAAACGAATTCACAAGCAATGAAAAAAGGGGGTAAAAACCTATGAAGTTTGCAATCACGTCAAAGGGAGATTCAAAGTCCAATACGCTCATGCATAAGATGAGAACCTATTTACAGGACTTCAGTTTGACTTATGATGAAGACCAGCCCGATATCGTCATTTCGGTCGGGGGAGATGGAACATTACTGTATGCCTTCCACCGCTACAGATCGAGACTAGATAAGACAGCATTTGTAGGAGTGCATACGGGCCATCTGGGGTTTTATGCAGACTGGGTACCGGAAGAAATCGAGAAGCTGGTCATCGCAATTGCAAAAACTCCCTATCAAATTATCGAATATCCCTTATTGGAAACGATAATCCGTTATCAGAACGGTGGCAAGGAAACCCGTTATCTGGCTCTTAATGAGTCTACCGTCAAGAGCGTCGAGGGAACGCTTGTCATGGATGTCGAAATCAGGGGGCAGCATTTCGAACGCTTCAGGGGAGACGGGTTGTGCCTTTCAACACCTTCGGGAAGTACTGCATACAATAAGGCGCTTGGAGGGGCCATCATACATCCATCATTGCCGGCTATTCAATTTGCGGAAATGGCGTCTATC
>NZ_JABMCR010000003.1 GCF_013179555.1 Bacillus haikouensis | reverse complement strand
TTGAATAAAGGTGATGCTTTGGAGGGTTTTCCCAAGTCCCATATCATCAGCCAGGATGCCGCCGAACCCGTAATGGGCGATCATCTTCATCCACTGAAAGCCTTTCTTTTGATAGTCTCTTAAGATCGGGTCAAGTTTGACCGGGATTTTAAATTTCAATCTGGCCGGATGACGCAGAGTATCGAGAAATTCCCTAAATGATTTTTCTATTCTGAAACCGTTACTTCCATCTACATTATCCAATAGTTCCAGACATTGGTTCATAGGCAGGTCCAGTCCGTTCGCCAAGGACTCGGAATTCACTTCCGCCCGGGCAATGAAGCGCTGGATTTCTTGTGCTTCTTTTGTTTCGAGAGACATCAGGGACCCGTTTCGGAGACGGAAATACTTTCTTTTTTCCTCAAGTGCTGACAACAGTTCGTGAATATCTTTCTCCGCTATTCCCTCCATATCGAACTTGAACTCAAGCCAGTTGGTTCGTTCCCGCTTCACCTTCACTCTTATTTGCGGTTTTGTATCTTTCCTGAATATTCGATTTCTTACGGCAGTCGTAGCATAAATACGAACGGATCTTTGGAGTTCAGGCATTTGATAATAAAGAAAATCGAATTCCAACTCTTCATTATGAAGAAAATATCCTCCCTCTGTCCGGGCAAATGAACTGATTTCCATGATACCCAAGATTTCATCTTCCTTTTCGATATCGCGGACGACCAATGAACCGATTGGACTTTCTCTCTCTTCCAGCGGATTGAAGACGAAGTGGTCATACTGAAACTCGATTCCTGCAAGGAGTTTATTATTCACACGGTCCAGGTAGAGTTTAGCAACCAGTGGAGTTTTTATGTATTGATCAGACAATGTCTTTGAGATCCTGACCTTTCCAATTTTTTTAAGGTGAGGTGCCACTTTCTCAAGGAAAAAGGTGATTTTGTCGTTTGGAATGGTTATTTCATTTGTGCTGGATGCTCCTAGCATGGTTTTCAGTTCGGCAAGTCTGCTGCAGTCAGTCTCATTCAATTCAACGATCTTTCCTTCGTAAAGAACGGAATGATAAGGCTTTGCTATAATCATTTGCGAAAACCCGGAAATACTCAACGTGAACCGTTTGTCGCCAGTTTTGTCAAATTCAAATGTCAGAGGCAATGCACTGAGTGATCTTTGTATGCCCGGAAACGTTTCACCCAGATATTCAACCCTCACTCCAGGAGCCTCAAGTAGTAAAGGGAATATGTCTTTCCATGACGTCGGAGGTAGGAGAATTGTTGAATCCACCGTATTAACTTGCCCGGTGAGTTCTTCTGTGTAAATCTGTTCATCCAGCAGTACTTTGATTAACTCTCTTATTATGGCATCTGCATCTTTTTTGAAACAATAGTCCTTTGTTGTATATATAAAGTTTTCGGTAATCTTAAAAGGCCTTCCCTGTTTCAGCAATTTTAGAAATGACCTTATGTCTTCAATCGAGTGATTGTTGATTTTCAATTGAATTCCAATTAGGTTTTCTCCTCCACCAATTGAGACAGGCTTACATATAAATTCAGTATCAACTGCTTCCCTTGTTTCAAAGTGTCGTTGTTCACCGCTTGAACGGCTTATTCTTTGGTTGAACAAAGTGAAAAAGTCTTCAGTCAAATCACTTCCGGATGTTTGTTGTATTTGTTTGATGGCAATCAATGCAGCAGCGACATGCTGACAAGAAAGATCGAACGATGCAAGCTTAGGACAGCTGCACTCTGTCTGGAGATTTCCATCTGGATTTTGTTGAATCACGACATGAAATTGTTCACCTGCGTTTACTATCGCTTTATATTGTTGTTCATTATCTGTTTCTATCTTGACTTTATTGGTTCGGAAATATGTCTCCCCTCTCTTAAAGGAAACGGTACCGCACATATCCTGTATGATTTTATCGTTAAGCTTGATATTCATGGTTTGCTCCTTTTTGCACTTTCTGACGACATTGAATATGTAAATTGTATCATATCTATGGATTGTTTCATTTAGATTGATCGGTTAGGAGACAAAAGAGCCTCCCCCTTAACGGTACAGGGGAAGGCTTCTTTTGATGTCATTCATATAATTATGTATATTTCCAAGTTAGCTGTAAAGGTGATAATGCTGCAGCAATAGAAGAACGATTACTTTTCTTCGCCGGTATATATCTGGAATGTCACTCCGTATTTGTCAACGACGCATCCGTAAAGCGGGCTGAAGAATGTTTTCTGCAATGGCATTGTGACTTCGCCGTCTGCCTTTAAACCATCAAACAGCTTTTTTGATTTCTCAGGGTCGTTTGTTGTAATGCACAGAGTGACTTGGCTTCCCGTTGAGTGAGACTGTCCTGGGAATGTGTCACTGAACATTATTTCAGTTTCTCCAATCTTGATCGTGGCATGCATAATGCGGTCTTTAGCTTCTTCCGGCAAAGGAAACTCAGGATTATCGGGACTTTCACCAAAAGACTGCGAATAAAGGATCTCTGCATCCAGGGTCTCTTTGTAAAAATTGATAGCTTCTCTCGCATTGCCGTCCATCACTAAATAAGGAAATACTTGTACTGTCAATGTGATCAGCTCCTAATATAGAATTATCGCATTTTAAAACTTTATCCTACATGTTTTCTTCCTGCATAAGCATTTCAAGTTTCTTCCATCACCCTTTACAATTCCATCATACTACACGGAACAAATGTTCGCAATATTAATTTGGGTTTATTTTTTGAAAATAGTATAGTTTCAGATAATAAATCACTCTTCATTATCAATCCTTCTATTTTAATCGTATAACAGCAATAATCTTTCCAATAATCCGATATTTCATCCTGCCGCTGGTCTATCAAATGAACTGGCCTAATAGGTATAAGTAAGACATCTATACCTGGAGGTGCTCAAATGCACGGTACGATTGAAGTGATTCCCTTGAATAAAGTGATAGGCTCTGAGGATTTGTATAGAGAGTCCAAAGCGGTTAGCTGTTTAAAGGCTGGTGTGGTCAGAAGGATTTGTTTTCGATTATGTGAGGATTTTTCATTAACCACGTATGATATAGACGGAGGATTTAAGAAGTATATTAATGTGGAAGATGATTCATCTGCCACATTTACAGAGCGAGAAAGGCTGTCGTTTCACACGATGTATGAAATAAAGGATTCAGTAGTGATTGAAATTGCCGGGTTGAAACGGGAAGCGACAGTCGATTCCATAGAGGTGAATTGGACCATTAATAGCTGTATCATCACATACGGGATAAAAGATCTGACCGAAACGGTATACTATGGAATCCCTGAAAATTTATTGATGGGGTGGAACAAAGAAAGGGCTGAGTAGTTCGTTGATTCCTTCGTATATTGATAATCAAATTATCTCTTAATATTCCTGTGTACCGAAGGACGAAAAATGCTTTTTATGTTACCCTATTTTTAAAAAGTATGTCGGGAGGAATAGTTTTTGTCTGTTACTATTGAAACGAAAATGGTGAATATTGCTGGAGCCATCCTAAGCTTAAAAGAGGAGATGGTCTCACAGCGTGCCATTGATAATAAAGATAACTACTCGAAAAAAATAAGTGAAGATTTAAAGGTATGGCGGCAGAATCTTATTGATATTTATGCACAGTCAATCACCAGGGAACTTAACATTTCATATGCCAATCTTCAAAGTTGAGGTAGAGAGGCTGTTGATTTATTAATAGAATTAGATCTCCCGCTCGACATCGCGATTGATGAGATTCGTAATTACAGAGACCAAATCGGCAATATCATTAAAAAAGAAGCTGCGATACAAAAGCTGTCATACGATGAATTCTATGAGGTTCTTTCGCGATTTAATTCAGTGGTCGATCGTGCGGTGCACTGGCTAAGTATCTCTTACAGCAAAAGTTATTATGCCAGATTTCATGCAGCTGAATCGGCAGCACTCGAACTGTCAGTACCTGTCATCAAAGTGACGGATACGATAGGTATTCTGCCATTAGTAGGCGATATAGATACTAAACGTGCCCATGAATTAATGGATAAAGCACTTATAAAAGGATCAGATCTGGCATTGGATCACATTATTCTTGATTTATCAGGAGCCCCAATCATCGATACAATGGTGGCTAATCGCATTTTTAAAGTGATTGATGCTCTTGGGCTTTCAGGAATCAGTGCGACTTTGACTGGTATCAGACCTGAAATTGCCCACACGATGATCAACCTCGGAATTAATCTATCAAATATTCCTATTTATTTAAGTCTTCATATTGCAATGAAAGAATTGCAGAAGTAAAAAGCAAGCGTGTCTCCGGTTAGAATGCCGGGGACTTATTTGTATAGAAAAAGCTTATGTTGGCTATAAATCAGGAAGCTTTTTGGCGCGGTTTTTACTAACTTGTATCACTTATAAAGGAGCGGCCAATTCCACCTTCATTCGGTCCGGATCTTCAAAATATACTGCATAGTGGCCATTTCCCCCAGCATAAGGATGCTTGTCTGTATAAAGGATGGATACCCCTTTTTCTATCAGTTTGGTTGTCATTTCATCAACATGCTCTCTGGAATCTGCATGAAAGGCAAGGTGATTCAAACCCGTACAGCTGCGATGATAAGGTCTATCCAGAAACCTTTCTTCCGTCTGTACAAAGACAATATAGGTGTCACCCAATTTCCAGCTATGTCCACTATCCCACTTCTGAAAAGAGTGGTATCCGAGTTCCTCAAGCAGCCACCCCCAGAATTTAGTAGACTTCCTTAAATCGGAGACGTATAATTCGATATGATGTAACAGTCCTTTTCCCACTTGTCTTCATCCCCTTTCACTATTTACTACCTAATTCTACCATGATAACAGAATTGTTTGGTATTTGATGTTAATATTTCTGGATAAACTGTTTTCGGAGGCGATGGAATGAATAAGAAGTTAATAGGGGAAATCATTGGCTGGCCAGTTGTCGGGATTGCAGCTTATCTACTATTTTTTAAGGGGCTGACTGCCATTAATCTATTCATTCTTTTAATGGGAGCAGGTGCGATACTGCTTAAGTTTTCATGTAGGCAGAATGATAGTCGTTGTAGTAAAGAGAACTGTTTTTTAGGTTTTGCTTTTTGTACACCGATAAATAAGCCTCAAAAAAGGGAACTCCTGCTGCAGGAAGTTCCTTTTATTTCAATCATAATATTTTATCACCTCAAACATACACGCCAATAGAAGCAGTGGTAACTTACTTTCTTTAGAATCGATAAAAATTTTTCGTGGCGGCAGCTTCTTTTGGTAAGTAATGCTCGCTATATCATATCCGTTCTTTTTAATTTTCATTTCATTTACCTTGCGGTGATCGGATACAGTGATGACTTCACCCCTGTATGAAAATGAAAGTTTGATTGTGGACTTCTTTTTTGACTGACTTTCGATGGTAATTCGTTCTGATTGTCCATTGCTTATCATTTCTGCTTCCCAGCCGCTGTAAAGAAATTTAGTTTCATTTTTGATATGTTGTAAATGAATTTGCAGGTTTCCATTGTGACTTTCTGCTGTTATCTTAATGTGCCTGCGAGGGGAGACGAATGAAATAAGCTGTTGAATCATGCTGTCAAAATTACGTTTTACGTAACCCACATAGTTTGTCTTTACATCTATAATTTCCGCAGGATGTGCAGATGACCTGAAACGATTCTCATAGTAGACCGCTTTTTCAGCCAGCTTTCCGTCCCCGCCGGTCTGCAGCCCTTTCTCATTTCGAGTCACCCAATATCCGATTCCGACAAATAGAATAAACACGATCAAGACCATTATGTAGAACCATCCTGGTACAATTTCTGTTCCATACATATGTTGCGCCTCCCTCTGTGCCTGATTTGGATTTGAACTAAATAAGTTCTTCCGAATCTTAGAAAAACCTGTTAGTAATCATACCACAATCAACATACAGTCCAGGAAACCTTGTCAGTCACCGTTGACATTGATTTCCACTGAAACGAATTAAGTATTGGATATATTCTCCATTTCATTCCGGCGACCTTGGCAAATTTACAGAATCTCATCCAATGCTTCATTTATTGTTGGATATTTAAATGTGAAACCTTCATTTAAAAGCCTTTCAGGAATCACCCATCTGCTTTTTAAAATCAGTTCGGTTTCTGTTCGGATAAATACGGCACCAATTTCCAGCATCCAACCTGGTGATGGGAGACCGATACTTTTATTCATTTTGGCTCTTAGTGTTGACATAAGCTCATGATTCGAAATCGGATCAGGCGAAGAGCAATTGAAGACACCTGTTAATTCTTTCCGTTCATTAATGAAGAGAATGATTCTATAAAAATCCTCGATATGAATCCAACTGAACATTTGAGTTCCTGGTCCTTGGATGCCGCCCAGTCCGAACTGGACCAGTTTTTTGTATGGCGTCATGACACCGCCATCACTCCCTAGTACGATTGCGATTCTTAGTGCTGCCTGTCTTGTGTTGGGCAATTCGGATGAAAAGAAGGAACGTTCCCATTCTTTCGCTACTTCGACAGAGAATCCTGATCCGATTTCTCCAGCAAGTTCTGTCATTGGTTTATCGTCAGCATGTCTATATATCGTAGCCGTGCTCGAATTGATCCATAAACCTGGCGGGTTGCTGCATGCTTTTAGAGCTCTCCCCAGGATTTCAGTGGTTTTAGTCCGGGATTCAAGAATTTCTTTTTTATTACGATCATAATAACGGCAGTTGACCGACTTTCCTGCAAGATTAATTACCAGTTCTGCTCCTTCTAATGCATCAATGATTCTGTCGACTTCTTGCCAAGTGACATGACTATCATTTCTAGAAATGATAATCCCTTCATAACCATCTCTTAAGAACTTCTCTGATATATATTGACCCACAAAACCTGTCCCTCCAGCAATAACGACTTTTTTACTCATGAAACCTCTCCTCCCCCAAATATATTTGTGAATATTTTCACATTAAGTATACCATAAGTATCCATTTATTATTTTATAGGTTTGAAAACTCATCCCTTCTTAGATACGATTACTAGCTTGTGAGTTTTCATTTTAATGGGCTGATGACTTTACTGGTTACTAATCCGCAAGCAAGTTATTGACATTCAATTTCCAGATCATATGATGAAAGCCATCTCCCCAATAATCCTTCATTACATAATCGGGTTCTCCAAATTTTCCTCTCCAGATAGCTTGAGCGCAGCGGTAGCCACTGTCCAGACAAAATTCTTCTACGCCTATATATTGGAGAGTCCGGTACATTTCCTGCAATAGAAGATTTCCTATCCCTTTCTTTTGATATCCCGGTGACACAAATACAGTTCCTACCTCTTTTAAATACTGAAAGGTATTATTTGTGCATTTTAAGATGAGCTTACTGACTTGACCGTATTCAATTGTTCCGATGATTTTGTTTGCCTCAACAGCAATAAGGAAAAATCTATGTTGACCATTACTTTCAAAATCATTTTCTAAATTAGTTTTCTTTGTCTTGATTTCTTCTTCCATATCGTTAACCTGATCTTCTATCCCTTCTTTCCTGAACGTATCAGTGATCACTTCTCTAAAGAACCGATGTAATTCCTTGATATCTTCAGATTGCGGTCTCCTTATCTCCATATTGAACCTCCCTATGTACAATAATTTTTGTGAACTATATATGACTTGCAATTTAACAAATTAAAATAGTCTAACATGTTATACGAATTTGCGAATAACTATGAATCATCACCTGATTTGAATGAGTGAAGAGTCTTTTCTCTTTCCTGTAGATCCTTTTAGTTCAACTTAATCTATAACACCAGGTTTTTATTTTTCTGTGTTCCTTTTAAATCTAAACCCAAACAACCACATCCAGTTTGTGGTAAAACCAACTCATTTTAATATAATAAACTTCCTCTGCACTATCAAACTATTTTCAGAAGAATGGGATATATATATGAACTTAGCCGTAAAAAAATAAGATTATTATCGTTCCACCGCTTGAAAGTTACCCCCCCTTCCAAATGTTTATTCCGGAAAGCTTACTCTCATGTTTTTCCTAGTGTAAGTTAAAAAAAAGAGTCTTCCAGCGGTCATCGCCAGAGACTCCTCTTATTATCAAAAATGCGGCAGGTTATTTAAATTATTTTCTTCAATTCCGTCAGGTTCGCTGCGTATGATATCCCTGCCGTATCTGTGAAAGACATCCACATGTGCAAGCTTTCCTGCTTTTGCTTCATCGAGCGCAGTTAAATAATCCAATTCCCGCCCGCTTTCTGTCTTGAATGCAATAATATCATCATCTCCGTTTTTTCGGATGGCTACGATCTTCTCTGCACCCCATTCCACGGATTGTGAATTTTCCTGTTGTAGTTGGTTGGCTCCATCTTGCTTGTACTGTTCAAAGATTTGTTCATAATTTTTGTCCTCCATCTGATTCACCTCCAAAACATATGTTTAGTATGTGCAGGAAGAATGGGATTTATTTAATGAATAAGGTTATTTTGGGAATGAATATATTGATCTATGAAGAGAAATCATCATTTAGAATGTCAGGGATTTTCAGTCTGGCCATTTCATTCAGACGGATTCGAATTCTCAAATTATCACTAATAGTCGGTAAAATGTGACTTATAGTCAGTAATTTAACTAAATGTCCGACTAATTTTTTATCTCCAAAATCTCAAAATTTGTCCAATTCGTCCGATGTGTGCCTTATTAAAGCAATAAAAAAGATCCTTCCCTTAAAGGAAGAACCTCAACACTTATTTATCTTGAAACACTTTCTGCGCCTGATACTGGAATCCCAAGCATCGGTAATTTTGTTTTTGATACATTTCACGAGGAGTGTCTTCACCATCGGCAACCAGGATAATCGTTTTGTCCTTGAACCTGTCCATCACATATTGCTGGACACTGGTGCCGATACCTTTCCTCTGCCATTTTTCAAGAACAAAGAATCCATCGATTTCAGCGGTTTCTTCCTCAATGATCACATCTGCTGCACCGGCGGGCTCCCCCTTGTAATATGAGAGCAGTTGTACAATGGATGGATCATTTAATTGTCTTTTTTGCAGAGCGATTTTTTGATCAGCGAAATCTTGACCATACGCCAGATCTTGTTCATATTGAAGTGCAATGAATTTGTCAAATTCATCTTCAGAGACTTCTTTTACTATGACGTCTTCATTTTCGGATACCCTTCTGAAATCTGAAGGGTCAATGGAATAAAGTTCCATGAAGCCGGTATCGATCCCTTCCAATTTTAAATAACCTGCGAGGTCATCGGAAATTTCCATATTAGGGGGAAAGTAGAATTTTATATGCTTCTGTCCTCTGCCTTGGTGAAATTTTCTCAAGTACGCCTTCCCCTCTTTAAACTCTTTTAATGTAGGCATCTTCTTGAATTCTAAAAAATTGCTGTCATACCGAACAAGCATTTCCGGGTAATGAACATGTTTATAAACGTCATTTTCTTCGATAACTTCTCCAATTGTGTAAATATTTTCAAAAGTAATTTCTCTCATGGTTATATCCCCTTGGGTTTGTAGTATTATCCTATATCTTATATTAAATATAGAATTATACTAATAATTCAACTTAATTTTATATGATTGTGAAATATTAACTATGTATTAGGAGGGATTGCCATATTAGGATACACTCTATCTGAGCTGGTTAAAACTGAACTTTATATTTGGTTAGCAAACACACTTATTTAATTCATTCGCTTGATAATTTACCAATCCAACCATTTCAAAATAATGATGGATAAGAATATGATCGCGATGATAACGACATCATAATGACTTATGAGTTTTGTAGTTTCTTTCACTTTTAGTTTATATTTTTTTTGAATTTTTAATGAGTCTTTCTTATGGCTGCCCATTGTTTGACCCCCCTACAAAATTCTAAAACGACTTGGATTAAATTCTTTACACATTTTCCAGTCAAGTTCTTACACCAATCCTTGTGTATGAATTTAAATGCGGCTTGTTGAAAAAAAGTCGAAACTCATCCTGATATCTTCCTGTATTGGCAGCTCTTTTGCGTTACAATATAATTCCAAACTTTAAATGCCAATATAAAAAACCAAGTTCACTGCACCTCATCTTATTTCTTTATAGGGATTTTATTGAATATAGTTACTTTATCACAATATGAACCTCATAAAAATGAATATTCTGAAATTTATATTTGCAATTCCAAATTGAGACCGCTCACTTTCTCTTGCCTTTTATTCATTCTATTAAAAGCATTACAATAACCACGGAAAAAGAAAAAACCTATTCTTTCCACTCCTTGAGAAGAAGTTTTATCGAAAAAAGACGAAAGCACCAGAATCAGTACTCACGTCTTTCTAATTTTGTTAACAACAAGTGGTTTCCTTACTATTTTCGGAAGAACAGCAGGTTGTTGATCTTTCCTTTTCATTCTCCTTGATTTCAATACCACAGCAATCTTCAGATTTAGTTCGATCCCCAAACAAAATATTTACTATCTTCATTTAGATCATCCTTTCATCATTTAATCAAAAATAATTGATTTAAAATATAATCAATTATTTTTGATTTATATCTTTAGTATAGAGTAAATGTTTTCAAGTGGCAATTAATTCATGAAAAAAATGGTAATAATTTAAGGAAGTAAATTCATGTAAGTTGTCTACATAAAAGAACACTATAAATCAAAATATTTTGATGAATTAATTGACACAAGAAAAAATTGGTTATATGATTTAAATATCAAATTAAATTGATTTTGAAAGAAGGTACACGAATGAAAAAAGAAATTCCTCTGCAGGATGTTTCCAAGCTTGAAGTTTTTAATAAATACGAAAAAAAATTTAAAGCAATCGCAGATAAAAAAAGATTGCAAATCATGAACATTTTAACTAAAAAAGGAGAAATATGTGTCTGTGATCTTGCTCCATTGATGAATATGCCTCAATCTAAATTGTCATATCATTTAAAAATCCTGTTGGACGCGAATATTATTACGAAAGAAGCACGTGGAACTTGGAGTTATTATCGGTTAAACCAAGATGAAGTCAATCATCTTTTATCTGAGGAACTCTGCTGTCTTTTTAGACCAACGCTCTATTGCTAAAATTTTTATCCTTTAAATCAATTTTTTTTGATTTATCAAACGTACGAAGAGGGGGAATTACAATGTGGGAAGAAACAGTAAAAAGCTTCCTTTCTATTGCATTGGAGCTAACAGTTTTATTTATCGTGATTTCATTTGCAATCAGCTTACTTCAGGGAATTATTCCTTATGAGAAGGTTGAGGAGAAATTATCAGGAAAAAATAAGGTAATAGGTGCAGCAGCAGCAATCATCTTTGCTTTTATTACTCCATTCTGCTCTTGTTCCACCATACCAGTGGTCGTCAATATGCTCAAAAAGAATATGTCTTTTGGGATCGTTATGATATTTCTTTTTGCCTCCCCTGTTTTAGACCCGACAATCTTAACGATTATGGGTGTGCTTTTGGGTTGGAAAGTGGCGATCATCTATACAGTTGTAACCATTCTATTTTCCGTTGTTATCGGCTTTATACTTGAGGCTTTACATTTTAATAAATATGTAAAAAATGTGACGATGTCGGGATACGAGGAAAGTACAAATAAATTCGATATCCGATTGGCAATGAATGAGACAATCGCATTAATCAAAAGTGTCTATCCTTATCTACTTCTGGGAGCTGTCATTGGAGCTATTATTCATGGTATAGTACCCACAGAATGGGTTTCATCTTTCTTTGGGAAGGATCATTGGTGGCTGATTCCGATTGCAGCCATCATTGGAATACCGCTTTATATACGTCTATCCAGTATGATTCCAATATCTCAGATCTTAATTTTAAAAGGGATGGCACTAGGTCCTGTCATGGCTATGATGATCAGTTCTGCAGGTGCCAGTCTTCCTGAAGTAATATTATTAAAATCCATTTTTAAAAAAGAACTAGTCATCACATTTATATTGAGTGTTGTCACCATGTCCACCATTTCAGGATTCATCTTTTATTTCATATAAATTCACCAAAAATGGAAAGCGAAAGATGAATTCAATCGTTTTCCATTTTTGCGTTTATATAGAGGACTATTTAAATCCCTGTTTTTCCGCTTCTTCTTTCCACTAAGACAACATCTCTCCACATACCATCCATTTTCCCGATACGTTCACGCCGCCCTACCTCACGAAATCCATGCTTCAGATGCAGGTGAAGGCTCGGAAGATTTTCCGGGAAGATCCCAGATTGTAAAGTCCAGATTCCACAATCCTCGGACAATTCTATTAATCGCTTCAATAAGCTGCTTCCTACCCCGGAATTTACTTTTGCTTGTGAGACATAAACACTTACTTCTGCTACTCCAGTATAGACACATCGGTTTGAGACTGGACTTAATGCAGCCCATCCTGTAACTTGACCGTGGGAATGAGCAATGATACGACAATCAGTAAGATGTGATTGATTCCATACTTCCCATATGGGTGCTTCTTTCTGAAACGTTGCATTACCAGTAGCAATTCCCTCCAGATATATCTTTCGAACTTCATCCCAATGTTCAGTGAGCATTTTTTCAATTATGATCTCTTCTTTCATTCTGCCACCTGCCCGTCAGTAATTTCATGTTTAATATTCTTCAGTTTATTAAATAAAGAAAGCTTCTACAAGTAGAAGCTTTCTTATAATTCACGATTATTATATAAAAACCAAGACGTCCTTTTCCTTTGGTTATACTCACCTATTGACCAGTATATGCAAAACGCTCGATTCTTTCTCCTATTTCATTACGTACGCGTTGAAAGAACGCCCATTTTGTTTCTTCTGTACCTTCCGCTTTTGCCGGGTCATCAAAGCCCCAGTGTTCACGTTTAACATGTGGAGGTGTTACCGGACATTTATCCGCTGCATCGCCGCAGAGGGTTACTACAAGGTCAGCATTGTTTAGAATATCAGAATCAATAATGTCTGATGTCTGGTTAGTGATGTCAATATCGACTTCTTTCATTGCTTTTACAGCATTCGGATTCAAACCGTGTGCTTCGATGCCGGCACTATAAACATTCCAGTTTTCCCCTAAATGCTTTTTAGCCCAGCCTTCTGCCATTTGACTGCGGCAAGAGTTACCTGTACATAAGAAATAGATAGTTTTTTTAGTCATGCAGATCGTCTCCTTTAGTATGTATTAGATAATGAGTAACCAAATATAGAGTCCAATAAGGGTAATGAACAATGTCGGGATGGTCAAAAGTATTCCTGTTTTGAAATACGTTCCCCAGGTGATTTTCACTCCTTTAAGTGAGAGGACGTGAAGCCATAACAATGTGGCCAGCGACCCAATCGGTGTGATTTTCGGCCCTAAATCGGAACCGATGATATTCGCGTAGATCAGAGCTTCTCTCATCACCCCCGTTGTATCTGTGTCGGCAATCGCGAGTGCATCTATCATGACTGTCGGCATGTTATTCATTATCGATGAAAGGATTGCGGCGATGAAACCCATCCCGACGGTTGCTGTAAATAGACCTTGATCAGCTGTTAGTTGGATGACATCAGATAAGACATTTGTCAGTCCCACATTACGAAGTCCATAAACGACTACGTACATTCCGATCGAGAAGAATACGATCGCCCACGGTGCACCTTTGACAACCGTTTTCGTATTTACGGCTGGACTTCTTCTTGCCATGTATAAGAAGAAAATTGCGATGATTCCTGCAATGATTGATACCTGAACACCGATAAATTCACTTGCAAAATATCCCGCCAGCAATATTGACAATACGAGCCATGACAAATTGAACATTTTGTGGTCCTTGATCGCTTCTGCAGGTTTCTTCAATTGTGAAAGATCATAATCCTTTGGAATGCTTTTTCTGAAAAACAAGTATAGAACCAGTATGCTTGATCCCAGAGAGAATATGTTCGGTACAATCATTCTTGAAGCATATTCAACAAATCCAATGTCAAAAAAGTCTGCAGATACGATATTGACCAAGTTACTCACTATTAATGGAAGAGAAGTCGTATCTGCAATGAAACCAGAGGCAATGATAAACGGAAAGACCAGTTTTTCACTAAAATTCAGGTTACGAACCATTGCTAATACAATCGGTGTCAATATTAGTGCGGCCCCATCGTTAGCAAACAAGGCGGCTACGACTGATCCCAGCAGGGAAACATATACGAACATACGTACACCGTTTCCTTTGGCTGCTCTCGCCATATGCAATGCAGCCCATTCGAAAAATCCAATTTCATCAAGAATAAGGGAAATAATGATGATTGCTATGAACGCAAGTGTCGCATTCCAAACAATCGATGTTACATCGATTACATCATCAAATTCAACTACCCCTGCAATCAGGGCCAAGATTGCCCCTCCACAGGCAGACCAGCCGATCGATAAGCCTTTTGGCTGCCAGATGACGAGGATAAGTGTGATAAGAAATATCACGGATGCCAATACTATCATTGTTGTTCGTTACCTCCTATTATTCACATGAAATGCGTAATCCTTGCTCTTCTAGCTCAGTAAGTTTGAAGTCCTGAGCAGGAAGGTGATGGAGAAGACTCTTAACCATCGGAAACACATCACTTTCACGATTAAGAGAATAAATGATCCATTGACCTTTTCTCTTTTCCCTTACTATCCCGGCGTCTTTCAACTTGCGGACATGCTGGCTGATGGCAGGTTGACTCATTTTAAACATTTCTACAAATTCACACACACAACAGTCATTAGTATCCAATATCTTCACCATAGTCAAACGAGTTTTATCTCCCAGTAATTTCAGTATTTTCGAAAAGTGATCAATTTCTATAGCATGTACTTCCATGTATCGTACACCTCCCTGCTTCATTCACGTATTAATATATAATAATGTACTTATATGTTCAAGAGGGAAAGTCACTAGAAATGAATAAAGCACTCGGAAAATGAATTCCGAGTGCTTTCCACGAACATTTTGAACCTGATACTTATTAATATTGATTTCTGTCAATTCTTCATTAACTGGTCGAAACCCTTCTCATCACCAAGCCATGTTATACATCCGCTGACATCCTTTCGTTTCCCTGCGGGTGCTTCTTTCTTCGGATATCCAAAGTAAAGGAATCCCAGTACTTTCCCTTTATCGGATAACCCGAAAAGTTTATTCATTGAAGTGTGATAACACGGTTTCCCGGTTCTCCAGATTCCTGCCAATCCCAGGGCATGTGCTGCCAGCAGCATATTTTGAGCTGCAGCATAGGCAGCTCCGTATTCCTCTATTTCGATCACTTTCGGGTTGTCACTTGGTTCGACGGCAACGGTAATGATCAGCGGGGCACGTAATGGTTTTCCAGCTGTTTTTTCAAGTTTTGCCTTACTTTCTTCACTCTCTGGTGATTCCATATTTTCCTTTGCAATTTTCACGAGTGCTTCCCCAAGAGGCTTTCGTCCAGCTCCTGTCAAGACATAAAATCGCCAAGGCTCAGTTCGATGATGGCTTGGTGCCCAATTCCCAGCTTCCAGAATTTTTGCAATGACGTCGTTCGGGACAGGTTCATCCTTGACAAGTCCCATGCTTCTTCTTGTTTTAATCGCTTCGAAAATATCCATTCAAATCACCTCGTTTATGCTTTCTCTTACGTATATAAAATCTATCCTGCAATTACTTATACTTATGTAACCTGAGGACCGAAATTACCATTTTGAAAATCCCGAAATGCTTCTCTAATTTCTTCCATCGAGTTCATAACGAATGGCCCATATGGAACGATTTCTTCCTTTATGGGAGCACCGGAATATACGAGAAGCTTAGAACGGCGGTGATTTGATTTAATGAGTACTTCGCTGGTCTTATCACCGATTCCATGTTCATTATAGGTGAGTGTCGCTACGCCGTGTTTCTGAAGATTTGTCTTGTTTTCACCTATTTCTGCGTCTCCGGACAACATGTATATAAATGAGTTGTGATTCTCGGGCAGATAATGAGAATAAACTGCACCATACTCCAGAGTAATTTCACTCAATGTGACAGGAACAAGTGTTTTCAAAGGTCCTTCTACAGAGTTAACTTCACCTGCGAACACTTTTACCGTCCCTCCTTCCACATTAATTTTAGGTGCTTGTTCAGAATAGACATTTTGATAGGAAGTATCGGAGTTCTTCAGTTGCTTCGGCAGATTTATCCATAATTGAAGAGTATGGGCAATATCATCATCCACCCCTTCCTCTGCATGACGGGCAGTCCATCCTGCATTCATATATTGTAGATCCCCAGGCTCCAATATATCCCGATTTCCTCCATTGTCAATATGTTCAAGCCTTCCATCAATGACATATGTGATTGTTTGGAATCCTCTATGAGGATGGTCGGAAAAGGTACCGCGTTTAAACCAGTCTTCCGCCATTAGAATGAAAGGATCGAATTCAGCCCACCGGTCGACTGGAAGTACCCATCCTTTTTGAATGGCCGGGTACTGCGCTTCTTCGTATTTTACATACCATGATTCTTTTACACTTCTTTTCATGATTTGTTGTGATGATGACATGTATATGTCTCCTTCCGAACTAATATCGTATCTTATCCTAAGCGCTTCTAAATCACTCCTGAATTAAAAACTCATCGACAGCTGACAGACCAGTTAAATGCCAAAAAACCTTTCTTTGCAATTGGTGTCTTAAGATTGTCCGTACAAGAATTTTCAGCTTGATAGAACGATACAGTATTTGCAATGACCGCTGTCGCAAAGAAGCTTCCTTGTGATGATGACAGCTGCAATCAGATTCTTTTTCATACCGATCTCCTTATAAGTAAGAATAAGCATTTGCCTTCATTTATTTTAAATATTCCAAACGATTTTTAAGCTCGCTGCTAATTAATTCAGGGAATCGTTCTTCTACAAGTGCTGCCGTTTCCATTATTAAAACAGTCAGTTCCTTTATACTGCTTTCCGGTTTCCCTGTCAAAATATCTGCCATTCTCTCATAAAGATTGACTGGCTTAATACTCATCAGGTGGATACTTTGTTTCATCCATTTAAAGGACGGATGATGGACATACATTTTATTCAAGCCGAATAATATGCCAAACAGTTTCGTCTGAACTTCACAAATGACAGAGTAAAGCATAAGCCAGTCTTGTCTTTCTAATAGAGCCTGACGGTTATTCCATCGATTCCCGAGATGCAGGTTCTCAAGGATCATTACTTTAGATAATTCCACCGGGTATTGAATGAGGTGATGTTTTAATTCGTTGATTTTTTCTTCCCCATATAGTGATTCACCATGATAGAAAGAAGCAGCAATACATTGCTTATCATAATCCGATTCATATTTGACTACCACATCGTCTACAAATCGTTCGACTGATGAAGTCAGAAAGCTGCTGATTTCAAGCTTTACTCCATTATGCGTTAAATATGCTTCTGACCATTCTTTTTCTTCATAAGGATGAAATGACAGGATTGAGCCTGTCGCTTTTTTAATAGGAGCCAATCGATCTTCATCAGTTGGCGGCTCGCTCCAGAGAATGTGCAATTCAATGTCCGAATGTTCATCCTGCCAGTTCCTTGAAATGGAGCCTGCGAGCAATAGGGAATCCACTTTAGGATTCTGTGTATAGAATTGCGCTATTTCTTGTGCTTTATGCTTTAAATGCTGCATATGAATAATTCCTCGCTCGTTTTAGATTAAGATATAGATGATTCCAAAAATAAGTCGTAATGATGACGGGCAGGAAGATAACTGTAATGATGCCAGCCCGATGAGTCCTGCTTTTTTATACTTCTCTGTACGTGCAAAAAAACGAAATATAAAGCCTATGACTGAAAAAAATACGCAGAAAAAAATGATCATTACCAAAGAGCATTGTGACAAAAGCTGCTATTCAATGGACTGTAGATCCGATACCCATTATTCTTTTCATGGCTGATACACCTATATTTCAAATTAGAAAAACATATATAATCCTTCCTCAAAATACTCATATTCCGTTTGGGATATCCGGTTCCTCGAATATCCTTGATAAAATGCTTCCTTTAAAACAGGCTGTTCGTGAAACTTGCTTATGGCCAAAGCCTCATCATATCGAGGATCTCCAACGGTCATCCCCGATACATCTATGAATACCTCTACTTTCCCCTTGACCACTAATACGTTATCAGTTGTGCAATCTCCATGGATCATGGTTTGCCGGACAGGCTTTGGCTTATTGGATATCATGTACTCAAGGAGCTTCATGTCTCCTTCGGCCTGACCGGACTCCACATACGAACTCGCTAACGAGAATTGATGTTCAAGCCATGAATGTTCCTTTTCGGGTTGTACCTGTTCAGTTTCATGAAATTGATTCAGAAACTCTCCAAAACCAGTAATCAGAGTCTTCTTTATTGATAGAGAACCCGCTTGGTTCAATGCCGATGTGAGGGAAATACCGTCTACATAAGACATGATTAAATGACTTGCCCTTTCTTCCTCGATGAATGCATAAAACGCTGGAAGAGGTGTCGACCCGTACTCAAACTTCTGCAATACTTGGGCTTCTGATCTCAACCATACTCTGTATCTATCCTTGAAAGAACTTTTTAATAAGTATGATTGTTCAACTGTCTCCAAGCGGAACACTACAGAAGTACAGCCTTGCTCAGGCATACGTTTTATCGCAGTTATCTTTCCTATTTCAGCCTCGATTTTCCTTTTCAATGATTGATTCATTTTCCCTGTCACCTATAATTGATATTATTTTTTACTTAAAGCTCTCATCGCCGAGGTTGAAATTAAGAAATAAAATAATCTTTGTAATAGATAAATAAAACTATGACCGAGACCACAGTGTATCCGATGGCAGTGTAAAAACCGGTGGTCGCGGTAAATTGTTTCTCCTGGATTTCTTGCTTGATACCAGTCGTGCCCCGCAGCCGCGTATCCATGTGACGCCCGGTGAAGCTTCCAGAGGAATTGAAAAATTTAATGACGACAGCTCCGATGATTCCTGATAAAAACGAATAGTCCACGAATTTGCTATTAAAGAAGAATACAAATGAGTAGTTCAGTAATAATAATGCTGCTAAAGTGATCAGAATTGGTAAGATTTTTTTATAAATGGTGATCCCCCCTTTATGAGCTGCAAACTAATTTACGATCTTGCTGAAAAAAAGTTTCATTTTTCTGAAAGTTCAATTGCTTTCTCTAAATGGAATAGAAAGGATTAAGAAATAATTGCCCACATTCATTTCATATCACTCGGCATCACTGCAACCTGGTTATTCATAACCTTCCAGGTTACAATCGTTGTACTATCCTTAACCTGGTTCCTTTTAATTTTTTGTAAAAGATTATGTACTCCATCTACAAGCGACCCATTGCCGAACGCATCCATGATGGTTGCCGGTTCTGAGAAATATGTATTCTGACACTCAGTCAGACCGTCTGTTGTCAAAAATATTTGATTCTCCCCTGTTCTCAATTCTTTTGTCCCTGTGCTGTAACTGGGTACTGCCTTGTTGAATGTACTGTTGTTGCCTACCCACTCATAAAAACTTCTGTGGTTCTGCTGAAACTCTCCTAAAGCTGCTAATTCAGGATGAAATAGATGAATGATACAGTCTCCAACAGAAAACCACCAGAGATAATTATCCTTTCTTAGAACAAATAAGCAGGCAGCTTCTCCTTGTACTTTTTCTGCTTCTTCTCTAAAACTTTCACTCACGAAAGTTTCTAAAATGAATTCTTGTAAACGAACGAAAGTTTCCCTTGTCCGTTTATGAATGATTTCTTGTACGAGATCTTTATTATTTTCAAATGTTTGAATCACTAATTCTACGCTTTCTGCTGAATCATGCCCGTCCAGGATCATAGCAAACTCCCATTCTCCTGGTGAGGTCCATATAAGACAGCCATCTTCGTTCTTAAATTGACCAGAGGATGAATTCCCGCCGAATAAACCGAGTACAATCTCTCCTTGAAGAGATTGTACGCAAGCTTTATCTACATAGCTTTTGTGACTCCCAACCCAACTGAATTCATTCATGAATTTGACTCCTTTTATTTTATTTATTCTTGTGCAGCATATTCACTTTTTCTACGACCTTCTCTCCAGTCAGAACCTGCTTTGCCACCATAGCCCTTTCTCCATATTTCGTCCCCAGTTGTTTAAACTCATCAAGGGAAGTATCAATATCTGGTTAAAGCAATTTGGACATATAATATTCATTATGAAGCTCTCCATTAATGATTAGTGAATTTCGCTTTGTACCTTCAATTTCAAATCCGCTCTTCTGAAAGAGTTTTATTCCTGCAGTGTTTCTGGTTACGGCGGTGAGTTCCAGACGGGATATACCGTATTTCTTCGCCCACTCTGCCACTGATTGAAATAGTGCAGTCCCAACTCCTTGACCCCTGAAGTCTTTCAGGATGCCGACGACAAGGTATGCTGAATGCCTTGTTCTATTCACAGTACCGCCAATCGCCATTAAGTATCCTACGAAGCTGCCATCATTCTCTGCAGCCAATATCACTGCGTTTTCCTGTTTCTGAATCCGGGCTATCATCTTTCTTTGCTGCTCTATTGTACTCTGGCGTTCCCCGGGCTCCATGAGCATATACTCAGCACTTGATTCGACTTCTATGATCAAGTTCCTGAGTCTCTCTGCATCTTCACTGCGTACTTCTTTAATATTCATATACGTCCTCCATCTTTCCTTCATATTTAATTAACGTTTCCTGGGGATGCTCTCCCCTCCAGTAAGATAATACCAATTATTCCAAATTCCTTGTAATTACTCAATGATTTTTAAAAATTAAATTTCTTGAAAAAAAATCATGAACCAAAAAAAGGAAGCTCCAGTAATAACTCTGAAGCTTCTTTTCATTCATATATAAGATCAGTCGTTCTTAAGTCTTCTATCTATTATACCGTCCTTTTCTCTTTCAATTTAAAAAAAGGCTTCGTTACGTACTCCATATAGTTTAGCTTTCCCGAGAAGTCTAGATAAGACTGAAACCTTGTGCGAAGTGCTGGTGTTTCGATAAAATTCAGTACATTGTCTCTTTTCACCCACATGCTGCCTGTTGTTTCCTCAGAGACACCAAGTTCTCCGCCGATATCATGACAAATAAAATCAAACATCACCTTGGTTGGCACTTCTGTTTCACCATCATGCCACATATACTTTCCGGTATTGGAGTAAACACCAATCATTTGCGATACTTCTGTATCGATTCCACTTTCCTCTTTTATCTCTCTTATTAACGCATCCGTAAGATTTTCTCCGACTTCCACTTGGCCTCCAGGATATTCCCATCCTCTGTGAACTGTTTTCACTAATAGAATGTTACCATTCCTGTCTTCAACAATTCCCCCCACTGCCACGATGTGTGTAGGCATGTGCATATAATCCCTCCTGATTTTCCAGTAAATACCCTAACGAATCAAACCTTCAATTGGATCACCGCTGAATTCAAGCAGTTTATTTTGTTTGTGCTCCCCCTTTTGGGATGACTCACATGCTTTATTTACTTCTTAATATGCAAAAGCTGTTCTCTCCGGTTTGGTTTTGGTGGTGTTCCAATGACCAATCCGAGTGACTTGCTGTCTTTTAATCTGAGAGAATATTTAAAAAAGTGCTCGGTCGGGAAAAACCCCCCATTTGGATTGATCAGAGCGAGAGTCGAAATGATTTTCTTCAATTGAATCCGATCCAAATCGTTTTTCAATCGTAGAATTTCATGGTTTCCTTTAGAATAATTCACCCACAGCTCAACCTTGCACCCTTCATTTATTAAGTACAGGCATACCGAAACTGTGTATTCTATCAGCTCTTCCATATCCTTTCTTAGGTGAAATTGACCCGATCCCACCATGTTGAGGAATACGGAATATTCATCCCCATGTACCTTCTGAAATTTCTTGGCGAGCAGTTTATTCTCTTTCGCAGTGGCCAGCCAATGGATATGCCGGAAACTTTCACGTTCATACTCTTTCGTACCGATAATGCTTGTCTCGTCCAAAAATAAAGAATGATTGGTCAGTTTATATCCCTGCAGCATGGATGTAAGCCTCAGGTCATTTAATTTAAAGATACGGGGAACCACTTTAAACTTGGGGAGTGTGTTATGGTCATATTCCAAACGAAAGGCTTGCATCAATAGCGGATCCCTCAACAGAAGTTCAACATTGCACCATTGATGATCCCCCCTGCTTTTTCCTTTTACCAAAACGACAATTGTTTTATGTGATTTCGGAGGGAGATCAATCTTGATGGAAAAAATGCTGCTTTCTTTCTTCCCGTCGGTAAAAACCAGTTCTTTATCATTCCTGCTTTCTATATTCAACTTCAAGTGATAAATCGGCAGTGATGAATCATTTTTCACCTCTATAAAACATTTGACTGTTTCGTCTATACTAGATGATTCCACGTATTTCTTGAAGCTCCACGATATTTTATTATGCTGATACTTCAAATAACAGCGGGACAGGATTGCCAGTGACAAAATCAGCGAAAAAAGAAAAACGAGAATGGAATAACCGGCAAAGCAGCTGACCACCAGCAGGATGACATCCAAAATCAAGACAATCGGAACGAGGATGAACGGCGCTTCTTTATAAACTTTCATACTGATTCGACTGGGACTGGTGTATTATCAAGTATCTCCTCGATGATTGTTTCTTTTGATGTTTTCACTTCACCTTCGACATTTAATCTGATTCTGTGAGCTAAGAGTGGCATGGCAAGTGTTTTTACATCATCAGGTGTACAATAATCCCGTTCGTACAAGAATGCTCTTGATTGAATGGCTCTTATATAAGCAAGTGACCCCCTCGGACTTACTCCTGTTTCCACATAATCATGCTGTCGTGTCTTTTGCACGATGTCCATTAGATAGTCTTCAATTACTTCTGAGACGATGACTTTTTTTACTTGTTTTTTTAACATGAGAATACTTTCAGTTGAAATAACGCTCTCAATGAATTCCATCGGGTTGGAGGAACGGAATCTTCTCAACATCGCTTTTTCCTTTTCAGGTGACGGGTAGCCCTGTTTAATTGTCAGAAGAAAGCGGTCGAGTTGTGCATCCGGCAACGGGAAGGTCCCGATTGAATCAAATGGATTTTGAGTGGCAATGACACAGAATGGATTTGGGAGATGATATGTCACGCCACCCAAAGTGACATGCTTTTCTTCCATCAATTCCAGCAGGGCAGATTGTGTACGCGGGACCGCTCGGTTGATTTCATCTATTAGAAGAATGTTATTGAATACCGGTCCCTTCCTCACTTTGAAATCACTCGTCTTCATATCAAAATACTCCTGCCCTACAATGTCGGAAGGAAGTGTATCCGGAGTGAATTGCAGCCGATTGAATGTACCATCGATGCTTTTTGAAAAGCACTTTGCCATGGTCGTCTTTCCGGTTCCGGGTACGTCTTCCAGTAAGACATGGCCCTCGCTCAATAAAGCGATGATCATCAATTCTATTTCTTTCTCTTTGTCTATCATAACTTTTGATACATTTTCTTTAATTTTTTGCAGCATAATTCCAACTCTTTCTATCTGATAATATGTAACAAACCTATCGAACGAATTTCAGTTAACTAAAGGAAGATGAATCTCCCACACCCTAAATAACCCTCAACTACCGCCCTCGTTGTAGAAACCTTTCTTTAAAGATAGGGCTCAACTCACTCCAGACATCAAACTTATTACCATCGGGATCGGTGAAAACAAAGTTTCTGCCACTATGACCTCTGTTCTCGATTTCACCGGCAGCCACTCCTTTTTCAATTAAATCTGTGCGGAGGGAATGCAATGCATCCAGACCATCCACCTCGAATGTCATCGAAAATCTCACTTCCCCTTTATGGTCTCGAAAGTTTGCTGACTGCCCCTTTTCTGCTTTTACAAGAAATAGGCTCTGATTTGCAAGATCCAGTATGGCTTTCCCATCATCTTTATAATTCACCACTGCACCCAGTTTTACTTCGTACCATACTGCAGCATGCTCCACATTACTTACTGGGATATAGGTTGTACCCACTCGAATAAGCTTTTCATTCATTTAAATTCCTCCCTTATCTGAGTTACTATTTCTTCATTCAATAAGTGAAAACCTTTAAATTTGGATATATTCCCATATTTAATTTTTATCAAATTATTAATTCGAAATATATTGAATATTTTTTCGTCTGAGTATATTCTATAATCAACCCGCTTTACCAAAAGGAGGAAAGTAATGAAATACTATTTACCCCAATCCAAAGAAACTCCAACCATAAAAGTTGAATCATCACCTGTTTGGGAAGTCATTTTAGGAATGGCAGGTTACACGCATTCTAAACTCCGACATACCTTTGATTTTGATGGTAAGTGGAAAAAAGACAGTCAGTCAATGCCGCATGCGTTAACTAATGCCATGAACTGGATCGAAGACACAAACTTCTGGTACACCTTAATTATGATTCAAAATAAATTGTCTGCAGAAACCATTCAGGATTTTTCGAATTCACTTAACCAACTTACACCCGACGAATTTTATGAAACAGTGCTCCCTTATAAAGATAGACATAGTGAAAACACAAGAACATCCCTTGCCGTCAGCATGTTAGATAACAAACTTTTACATGAGTATGCAGAAAAATTTGACGGCCACGAATTTCTCAAAGCATATATTCTTAATCTGTCCGCCATCCATTTTGATGAGTTAAGGGATTTATTGCTGAGTTCTGTACAGGAATGGTTTGCCTGGATAAGCAAAAAAGAAGAATGGTCCAAATGGGGAAAGGCTTTACAATATGAAAGCAGCCTGGGTGGTTCGTTGGATGAATCCAATCCAATTGAGGAAATAATACGAATAACCGGAGGGGTACACTACATACCTGAGCCGTCGATTTGGACAATCAAATTGATTCCCCATGTTTCCTACCGGCCGTGGGTAATGGAACAACGAACTTCAGATACAAAACTCTTCTTCTATCCGATCAAAGAAGAGTACTTATTAGAACCCGGAATCCCTGGAAAGGAACTGATTAATGGGCATAAAGCGTTGGGAGACGAGACCCGTTTAAAATTACTTTACGAACTTGTGAAAGGTCCCCTCTCCCTCCAGGATATCAGCGGCCGGTTCAATATTTCCAAAACGACGGTCCACCACCAGCTTTCCATATTAAAAGCTGCAAAATTCATCAGGGCAGATAAAGGTATTTACTCGGCAAATGAACCACAAATTCATTCTTTATCGCATAAACTTCATCAATTTCTGGGAACAAGACAATGAAAAGATATTCTACTGGCTTCAAAGCATTATGGACCGGAGAAATCGTATCAGAGTTCGCGGGGACAGCGGGAGGGATCATTAATGGTCTATTATTATATGAAATTACCGGCTCCAAGGAATGGATGGGTGCCCTGTGGCTTATTTATTTCATGCCTTCATTGATTCTGCAAAGTGTAAGTGCTCCATTCCTGAATCATGTGGTAAAGGAGAAACTGTTAAAGAATATGCAGTTGATCAGGGCAGTCGTCTATTTGTTTCCTTTATTGGGTTATGCTATGGGGAATGATACATCGGCAATCATTGGCTTGATTATCCTTCAATGCACCCTCGGTTTAGTGCAGCCGATTTATGCAAGTCTTTCATTTTCATTGGTGCCTGACCTTTGCAAAGAAGAAGATCTGGTAAACGCCAACGGTTTATTGGATGGGACAATGCGGTTAATGAGCTTTCTTGCACCCGGAATGACTTCATTATTTCTGTTCCTGATTCCGATGCATTATGTTTATGTCCTTTCTGCCTTTTTATTTTTATTGAGTTATGCTTCACTTGCACGAATCGAGTTACCGCATCAACTAAAGGGGGCAGTGTGGACAAGGAAATTTTGGTGGTCGGAAATGAAAGAAGGATATAAAAGTTTTTTCAGCATACCGGTTCTTGTACGATTGACTTTTCTTTCTTCACTCGTTCAATTCGCCGTTGGTGCTGCGATGGTCTTAAGCGTGCCGTTCATTAGAAGCGAATTGAACGGAGAACAATGGGAGTATGCCATCTTTGCGGGATCCTTCCCGGCAGGGTATGCCATCGGTACTATTCTACTCAGAAAAATACCCCGTACCTCCGTTTTTATGTATGCAGGCTTAATCGGGGGCGGTCTGTCATTTTCGCTTCTATTTTTAGTAGATTCCATTTACCTTGCTTGGCTGTGTGAGCTGTTCGGCGGTATCATGTTTCCACTCTTCAACGCTCAAAGTGCATCTATTTTCCAACAGTCCACACCTCGTGATCGACTATCGCAATTAAGTTCAGTTCGTTTGTTGTTCCTCCGGATCACCATGCCTCTTGGAATCCTGTTCTCTTCCGTCAGCATGATGGAGATGAGATACATTTATTTAATCATCGGCAGCTGCATCCTCATACCGGGAACATATTATCTGATTAAATCCATGATGCAATCAAAACGGTCCATATTGCAGGAAAAAACATAAAAAATGTTTGAATAAGGAACGATGCTGGGACAAAAGTGGTAAGTCTAAAAAAAACCTGAACTAATTTGAATTAAATGATTCAATTAGTTCGGATTTTCATTAGCTTTGTTCAAATCTCCATTTTGTTTTCAGCTTATTCCAGCGGTTGATTGGAGTGCAGGACGAACGAAGACTACTCGGGAAAAGTAGTTTATTAGAAAAGCGGAAGGGCTTTGCTAAAAGGCGGGTGGCATAAGACGAATCGTCCTGGAAGGCGCACTTTGCCTTCTTGGTCGGTTTGCCTTATGACATGTGCCTCTAAGCCCTGCAGCTAGACAAGTGAGACCACGCAGGAGCGGAACGCGACGAGGAGGCTAACTGGCTACCCGCGGAAAGCGAAGTCTTGCACAGAAATCATTAGCGGTATTTAGAGTCATCACTGAAAATATTAGTCTTTAGGTAGTTGTTTCTTAGTTTGTCTTCATCCGGTATCTTTTTCTCCAAAATAACGTCCGCGGCAATGAAAACGATCGACTCGTTAAGAACAGTCCCCCTATACTGGCAATCAGGTTTCCTTTCGTAAAACTGATGATCGCAAGTATATATGAAATGAATGACATTGATGATTGAACATTCATCTTCCTTTAATCCATTTTAGGCAAATTCATATTTTTTGTAATCTCCGTTGTTCGAAGAAAACCTCAAGATATTCTGATCTTCCGGTACACCTTCAAAATAAGACCCAATGCCGCCTGTTGTACATCTGTGCCCTGATAGAAGTATGTTCACTTCTTTTCCTTCACACATCTGCTGCAGTTCTTCCATAAAGCTGAATACTCTCTTTAGGTAATCTTGAATATTTTCCATTCCTCTATATACGTTTCTATTTGGAAGAATGCCATCAAGCTGTACTTCATGCTTCTTTATTCCGTCGGCTTCCCCTAAATCAAATACATCCAGCCGCGGCTCGATGATAGGCTTCATGCCTGTTGAAATTTCAGCGGTCTGCATGGCTCTTTCTTGAGGAGAGGAGTACACATAGTCGAACTTTATATCTTTGAATTGTTCCCTTAACCTCACAGCTTGTCTTTGCCCTTCTTTATTTAAAGGCAGCCCGTTTCTCCCCTGCATTCTGCCTTCTTTGTTGAAATCCGTTTGTCCATGCCTGACTGCGTATATCATATACGGCCCTCTCTCGTATTTAATTTAAAATTAATGAGGTATTGATTTATTGCAAGATTAGTATAGTATATATCATATGGAAAATAAAGGATTAATCTTGCAATTTACATTCTAATAATAGAAATGGAGAAACAATTCAATGATCAAACTATTTTCATACAATTGGCAAGTGAGGGAGGAATGGTTCGAATGGTGCAGGACCGTTCCGAATGAAGAATTAACAAAAGAACGTAAGGGAGGCATGAATAGTATTTTGCACAACTTGCTCCATGTCATTAATTGTGAACGTATCTGGATCAGTCGGATGGCAGGGAAACCTGCTTCTAAAATGGAATTTAATCATTCTACTAGCCTTGATGAGGTCATTTTTTTTTCAAACGAAACAAAAGAAATGACTCAGCACTTCTTTATGGGAGTTGAGTCTGAACTGGAGGATGAACGATTATCAATTACTTCGAGGAATGGCACCACCTACAGCCTCCCCTTTCAAAAGGTCCTCTTTCATATCATCACACATGAAGTACATCACTTGGGACAACTATCCGTATGGTCCAGGGAGATAGACAAGAAGCCGGTTCCATCCGATTTGATCTTCCGGGATTGGCAGTAGATGATAAAAGAGCATGGATGACTGGTGCATCCAATGCTCTTAGGTTTATTTATTCAGTTCAATAAGTGTTTAAACTCACTTCCTTGGAGAATGTCTTTCCATCCAAGCTTAGTCCATACTTCGATCGAATCTTCCGGATGTGACCCCAGGTAATCTTGCAATATACTGAATCCAATCTTGTAATTCGACCAATGTGGCAGCCCTTTTGACGGATTGCCTCCAAAAAACTCATAATAAACCGATAAATCATATGAGTCCAGATTCTTCTTAAACTCTGCCAATACAGCTTTCTCTGAATCCTCAAGTAACGGCTCAGTCCATTCTGCCTTATAGTCCGGATAGACAATCTTTGCGAATGAATCCGCCTTTCCTTCATTGAGGGACAATCCTGCTAATGGCTCCGTCTTCATCCCATTAAGTCCCATGTTTATTGTGTGATGATATTCATGAGCTGTTGTATACTTAAGGGCTTTTTCAGTAAAGGAGGGATCAATCTGAAGCAGAATGACTTCATCACTAAATGTGACCCCTGAGACACCTTCCATATCATCTGGTATAACGGTCATCTCAGGGTTGCCGGGAAGCAAAAAGATAATCGTATCACCACCTGCAATTTGGTCAGAGGATTTAATCAATGAAGCTTTGACCGTTTCATTGATCTTTTGCTGCTTTCTCAAAAGGTTTGCAGTATTTTCTTCAAGTTTCTTCACATCTTTCGTTGGGAAAAAATAATCAAAGTAATAGGAGCCTGCATCTGCATTATTTTCATCTAATTTATTTTGAAAAGGTTCAAGTACCTCTTCAAAGTAAAGGTTTTTTGTGTTCACAGGAGGGTTATCTATTGCCTTGGCAGTGTATGCAAGAACTTCTTCATATAGAGGAATTATATGAAAGGTTTGTCCTTTGTGGGTAAATTCCGAGGAAATCTGTGAAGGAATTTTCCCCTCTTTAATTTGTTCCTTAATAGTGGTTTCTGAACAACTGATCAATAAGAATAAAGGCAGGATCAGATGTATGAGACATAATTTCTTAATGGTGCACATCCCCTTTCTAAATTCTATTACACCATTACTTACGAAATGATTTCCATAAAGTTTCATTTATAGGTTATTTTGTAAAAAAGTCCAACCTGGGTTTCCGTAGTTGAACTGATTATGGCTAATGAAAACATCCAATTGGCAAGGTAAAAAAACTCAAATTAGATAATCAACATAATGAGGATATCCAACCAAGGACGACTTGTTTCTTCTCTTTTTTCCTAGTTTCTGACTGTAATTATGCCGAATGATAAAGCTGAATTATTCGGCATTTCGGCTAGATTATTGGCCAGACAGGCAAGATTAAGATTAATCTTCATTACGGCAAGAATAGTCGTCAAACCCGCAAAATTATCGCTTAAATCGACAAGATCAGCGATAACAGCCTTTTATTCATGAGAAAGCGGCCGCCAAGAACCGATTAGACCTCCCTTGGTGAATTAATCCTGTAAAGACGGACAATAATCCTGCCAAAATCACATTATTACTGCCGAATTGTGAGTTGCCGAAAATTGGATGAATCCTGCCAACATCACCATTATTCCTGCTAATTAACAAAAAATCCCACAAACCATTCATTCGACTTTAGAATGGATGGAATGCGGAAAAAATGCTGGCACCTATTAGCAAGGAGACATATCAGATGAAAATCGTACTCTACTGGATGGTGTAACAGCTGAGTGGGGAAAGTGATGTAAGGGATATTAATGATTTTCTTAATCCTTTTGGATATCGCTATCGCTGGTCCCCTTTTTGGAAACATAATATATGTATTCTTATGTGGTTCATTAAAGGTGTGTGAGCAGCTGTCTAACTCTTATACATTGAATATAGTCCTTTAAACTCATTCTCCAGTACACTATATATGGCTGAATCCCGCCAGCCGCTTTTTAACAATAGGTTTTCTCGCATGACTCCTTCTTTGGTCATGCCGATTTTTTCCAATACCCTTGAAGAAGCGATATTATTTGGATCACAAGTAGCTTGAATACGGTGCAGCTGAAAGTGTTTGAATCCTAATTCAATCACTTTCTGAGCAGCTTCTGAGGCCACACCCTTTCCCCAATATTCCGGATGCACGATATATCCAAGTTCCCCATTTTTATGGTGAACATCATGTATATTCAATTCAATTGCCCCGATCAATCGGTTATCTCCTATCATTAAGATTGCAAACATGAAACGGGTTCTGGGTTCCTTCATCGTATCAGCTATAACATCTCTTACGAACATCTTCGTATCTTCCACTGTGTTCGGTCCCCAAGGCTGATACTGACAGACAATATCCTGTGATGCATAGGCATGAACTTCTTTCCAGTCGCTTCCCGCCATTTCTCGTAATCTCAACCGCTCTGTTGAAAGTAAGTGTTCTGGAATTACCATGTTTTATCCCCCCAGCTATCTTCTCATTTCTTTGCTATAACAGTACACACTTCATTTCCGAAATTATTAATCTCCCTTAAATAATCATAACCTGAAGGATTTCCTATCTTGTTGTACATACGGACAGCAACGGTATCATATTCAGGTATGACGAGGCAGGCACAGCCTGAAGCACCGAGGATTTGAAACGACCCTGCAGGCAATTCTTCCCCCATTTCGCTCAACTCAAAATTGTTCTCATTCCGGAACCAGAAGAAGCCGTTCTGCGGGCCATGCTTAAGCGTTTCAGGTGTCTGGACCGCAGTGGTCATATCAACTATGGCTTCCGGTATAATTTGTTCTTCTCTGATACGCCCTCTTTTCAAATGTAAATATCCCCAATAAGCAAGATCCCTTGCACTGACAAACAAATTTCTTTCAAAACCTGTGTCATCTTCAAGCCTTATATTCGGTTCATTTCTTTCATTTACATCTGCCAGAAGATCTGGGCCATGCTCTGATTCCCATCCGGTTTCATTCAAATGAAGTGGATTGAATACATGTTCAGTAAGAATCTCATTCACCGTTGAACCAGATACTTTCAAGATGATTGAATACAGCAATGAAAGCCCGGCATTGTTGTATTTCCAGACCGTTCCTGCAGGAAATAATTTCGTGTTTCTCTGCTGATTATCATCCAGACCATGTGTATGTGTGACGAGGTGACGGATCGTCATTCCATTGTATCGTTCATTCTTGCCGAGATAGGTTGAAACGGCTTCATCCAGACTGCTTATTTTCCCTTCATATATTAATAATGCCACAGCAAGTCCTATGTAACTTTTACGAACAGAAAAAACATTGTAACGCGTCTTTTCATTGACTTTCCTAAGTGATAACGGGTTAATTCCTTCATACCATTCCGCAATTATTTCACTTTTATGAATGATGCAGATCGAGCTGGCAGATGCTGAAATTTGATTTTTAACTCTGTTAACGTAATGGTATAACTGATTAAACTTTTCTGACTCTCTTTTTGTCAGCAGTTGTTGAATTTTGTTCATGTTTCCGTTCACTTCCAATCACTCAAAGGTTTTATCGACACCGCTAAATTAGATGAATAAACGCCGCTTACCCACTTCAGTCCATTTAGAACGGTCTTTTTTCTTTTTACCTGAATTGGCTGCAATAATTCCTGCAGCCAATGGAATGCAGACGATGATCCAAGTCCAAAAGCTCATCCTATTCCCTCCGATTTTTACAATGAATCAATCATTCTAGTATTGTCTTCAAAAGTTCTTTATGTTCCTTGCTCAAATCAAATAATACAAACTTATTTTGTTCTATTAACCTTTTAAGTCTCGTATATTCACACCATGCCGAATCATACTGGTCTTTTGTGATGATCTGGTCATCCAATGCTTCTTGGAGTTCAACTTCATCCAGGGTTATCAATTCTCCCGTTGGCAAAACAACGATATCAAGATACAAGTCATCGAGCCATGGAATGCCGTTTTCTGTTCCAATTTCTTGACAGATATCGATATACCACTGTACGATGTTTTCATCTTGATCGAATACCGTGATCATACCGAAGTGTTGCCCCGCGGGAAAATGCTGCAGCCACATATAACCGTCATCCAAAATGGGACACTTGCTGTCTAAGTAACAGACGTTCAATGGAGCGGCAACCTTGATTGTATGCAGTAAAGTGACGTATCCTCTAAAATCGGTTGTCTCTAAATAGGTCTTGGCATACTCCCGTTCGATGACTCTTTCCCATCCAGGGTAGTTCCCAAATTTTCTTTTCATCTTTTTCCTCGCTCTTTTTGAAGTGTGGTATGTTTACACCTCTATCCACTTTAGCATAATTTTCCTTTTGATTCCTTGAAAGAATTGGGAGTTTACGAAAATTTTAAGATTACGGGTAATAATAATACTGATATAATCTATGATCATGGGAAAGAAAGTAACTAGTTGGTTTGAAAAACGAATCTTAGTTCTCCTCTTAAATGTCTAAGCATGCTGAAATGATGAACTATTGTAAGTAAAAAAATATAAATTCAATAAAGGGTAAGAATATAACGCCGTTAAGGTTGAGCATAATCTTCACCTGAAACCAACTTAGACTTTTTTACTCCCCCTTCTATACAATACAAACAGTTGAACAGCGGTAATGTTTTCTAAAAATTATAAAAATTTTACGGAAACTAAGTGTAATATCTTGAAAAAACAAGCTTATAATGATTATAATAATCTTAATCAATTATCAAGGAGTGGATGGATTGAATGGACACCCACAGGAGTAAAAAAATTTCTAAATTATACAGAAAGATGATTACTTCTGAAAAGACGAAGGCCTTCCTGATTTACAAGGGGCTCGATGAAAAGACGAAAAAGGAATTGCATACGTTTATGAAAGATATGAATTCACCCCATTATGAAATGCTCATAGATAAGTCAATTTGAAAAGATAACTGAACCTGTAAAAGCAACAGAAAAAGGCATGCTGACTAGCATGCCTTCTTCTTATTCATCTATTCTGCTTTCTTTACTTCCAGGTACTGAATATGGTGCCCGTCTCCCTCATGGATGGTGAAGATAAAACCGTTTTCTGTTTTGATTTCCGGGTTATGCTGATTCATACATTCTTCCAGATACCAGCCTCCAATGGTGTCGATGCTATCGTGAACGAAATCAGTATCAAGGAGCTCGTTCACTTCATGGAGCAGCAGTTTTGCATCGATTACATAGTGGTTATCACCTATTCTCTGCACCTCTGGCCTCTCATCTTCATCAAATTCATCCCTTATTTCACCTACGATTTCTTCGATGATATCCTCAACTGTCACCAAACCCGATGTCCCTCCATATTCATCAAGAAGCAGCGCTATATGGACGCGTTCTTTCTGCATTTTCACAAGCAGGTCATGAATGGGAATTGTTTCGATCACCCGTATGATAGGAATAATGAAGGGTTCCAGACTGTCACCCTCTTCTTCCCTTACCATTTTTGCCGTCAAAAATTCTTTCACATTGATAAATCCGTGAACATTGTCTTTGTCTCCATCTTCAACGACGGGATAACGAGTGTAATGCTCGGATGATATAATCAATTTAATCTCTTCAAATGTTGCATCCTTTGAAATGGTAGCCATTTCTGTCCTGGGAACCATGATCTCTCTTGCGATTCTTTCATCGAATTCAAAAATATTATTCACATATTTCAACTCAGATTTATTGATTTCACCGCTCTCATAGCTCTCTGATAACAAAATTCTGATTTCTTCTTCCGAATGGGCAAGTTCACGTTCAGATGCCTGCTTGATTCCGAATAACCCCACAAATATCCTGGCTGAACCATTCAACATCCAAATAAATGGAAACATGACTTTGTAAAAGAGAATGATCGGTCCCGAAAATAGCAGCGTAATTGTTTCTGCCTTTTGAATAGCCACCGTTTTTGGTGCAAGTTCTCCTACTACAACATGAAGAAAGGTAACTAAAGCAAAAGCAATTCCAAAAGACAGAACTTCAGTTAACGACTCGCTTAAATGAAAATATTCAAACACGGGGTGGAGGAACTTTTCAACCGTCGGTTCTCCCAGCCACCCGAGACCCAGAGCCGTGACGGTTATCCCCAATTGACACGCAGACAAGTATTCATCTAGATGAGTGACCACCTTTTTAGCGGCAAGCCCCCCTTTTTTGCCTTCTGTGATGAGCTGATCGATTTTCGACGTCCTAACCTTTACAATAGCAAATTCGGTTGCTACAAAAAACGCAGTCAAACCAATTAATAATACAAGGAGAAAGAGATTAAGAACCATTACTTCTCGTCCTACACAGTAAGACGTTCACCTCCTGGTTACCCTTATGTATAAGTAAAATAGCAGTCCATTAAACCTTATTCATTCCACGAAAGGATCGCTTTAATACCTTACCCTCTCCGATAAGAGAAAAACGCTTATAAACTAAATCTGTTTTCTAAGCGTTTTTCTTCGTTTATATCAGCGCTTTGACTGCCTGTATGCCAAAATAAATTCCAAATCCGATCATTGATAAGGAAGATGCTGCAGAAATCACCCTTAAAAAACCCTTATGAAATATGTTTTTGGCAAGGCTTGACAAGCTTGCCATGGTAAAATCCCATAAAAGAATTCCAGCGATCATTGCACTACTATAAACAAGCAATTGATCATGGGTAAATTTGCTGGCAGTCTGAGCAAGTACGCTACCATAAATTCCGAGCCAAAAGAGGATGGTTAATGGATTGGAAATAGAAATAAGAAATCCTGAAAACAATGACTTCGAAAGTAACTGCCTTCCTCTTTGTTCACTTTTCAGGTTGAACTCTTCTTTTTTTATTAGACTTTCAATTCCTGTATATGTAAGAACAAAACATCCAAAAAACCATAGAAATGTCTTCATGGATTCCATGTCAATAAATTTGATGACTCCGAGATACACAAAAAGCATATATAAAACATCAGCCAAAAGCGCTCCTATACCAAACACCCAGGCAGAAAAAAAACCATGTTTGATCCCGTTATCCAGTTGAGCTGCATTGACCGGTCCTATTGGGGCAGCTAATGAAATGCCTAACAAAAAATAGGTAATCAGTGAATTCATGTTTTCCCTCCCGAATAAGCTCTTACTCCATCCTTATTCGGAACAATGTGCTTGTACTACTTATTTTCAAAAAAACAAACTCAAAGAAACGAATCCTTGAGTTAGAAAAAAGTTTTGACTATATGCCGGGTCTGTTGGCATCTTGTACAGGTTGCTTCTATTTCCAAAGCATCTTCAGCTAATTTTTGAATAGTTTCCTGCTTGCAATTCTTACAATATTGCTGTTTTTCAATTCTTTTCAATTGTAAAATCAATCCTTTCTTATTGCAATGAAGCCTGTGTTTCCTGCAGATGTCTAATCATTTCCCTGGCATGCTTCAATTTAAGGGAGTCCGTTTCACTAACATGTGCATCCTTTAATTCATGCAGTAATTGATTCACATTAGCAATCAACTGTTGTGCATGTTGATATTGTCCTGTATCGTTCAATTCCTGTGAATGATATACGGCCGCTTGTGCATGCTCAACAGCTTTACAAAGTTCTTGTACCTGTGTGTCAAAATCCATTTTCGTCCCTCCATTTTTAATCTTAGGATGCAGCATTCAGCTTCGATTATTCATTTAAATAGTTCTTGCCAAAACTCATTAATCTACTGCAATAGGGAATAATATACGCAGCCTATCAATAGGAGGAACATTGATGAACAACTTACTTTCTATTTTTGCCCTGGGCGGCATAAATGAAATCGGTAAAAATATGTATGTTATACAGAGCGATGAGGATATAGTGATAGTGGATTGCGGAGGGAAGTTCCCTGATGAGAACTTGCTCGGAATCGATCTTATTATTCCTGATATTTCGTATCTGGAGGAAAACAGAAACAGCATCAGGGGTCTCATTGTTACACATGGTCATGAAGATCATATCGGCGGCATCCCCTATTTGCTGAAGAAACTTAACATTCCAATTTATGCTACAAAGTTTACTCTGGGCTTGATTGAATTGAAATTAGAGGAACACCGGCTGACGAGGGATACTACATTAATAACGATTGATGAGAACTCTAATCTGCAGCTGGGTTCGATAGGTATATCTTTTTTTAGTGTCAGTCATAGTATTCCAGATTGTCTAGGAATCGTTTTTCATACCCCGCAAGGAAATGTAGTCCACACTGGCGACTTTAAATTTGATTTAACGCCAATGAATCATCAGCGGTCTGACTTGCACAAAATCGCAGATATCGGCCGTAATGGGGTTCTTGCCTTGTTATCTGAAAGTACGAATGCTGAACGACCAGGACTGACTCCTTCCGAGCAAATGGTCGGGAATCATATGAATGAAGCATTCATGAAATCTGAAGGGAAAATTTTCGTTTCTACCTTTGCCTCCAATGTTAATCGTGTTCAACAGGTAGTGGACGCAGCCATACTGACAAATAGAAAGCTGGCACTTTTAGGACGGAGCATGGTGAATGTCGTTGGGATTGCCATGGAGCGCGGTTATTTGGAAATTCCTGAAGGTATGCTGATAGAGCCTCGGGAAATTGACACCTTAGATCCAGGCAAGGTTGCGATTCTTTGTACTGGAAGTCAAGGGGAACAGATGGCTGCACTCGGAAGGCTTTCAAGCGGTCAATACCGCGATGTGTCGATCTATCCAGGTGATACCGTCATACTTGCTGCTTCTCCAATACCCGGCAATGAAAAGGCAGTGTCTAAGATCATCGATAATCTCTTTCATTTGGGTGCCTATGTTATTTACGGTTCTGGCAGCACCACCGGCATGCATGTATCAGGTCATGGCTATCAAGAGGACTTAAAATTAATGCTCACTTTAATCAAACCTGCTTATTTCATCCCTATTCACGGTGAAAACAGGATGCTCCACCACCATCGTATGCTTGCCGAAAGCGTTGGTGTTGAAGAAGGAAATACATTTATAATCAAAAACGGTGAAGTCGTTGATATCGAAAATGGGCTCGCCAGACAGACACGTTTCGTCCCTTCAGGCGATACATATGTTGACGGAGTAAGTGTTGGTGACGTGGGTACAATCGTATTGAGAGACCGGAAACAGCTATCAGAAGATGGAATGGTTGTGATTATCCTAACCCTTAACAAGTCAGATCACAGTATTCTTTCCGGCCCTGACACAATTACCCGTGGATTTGTATTTGTCAAAAACTCTGATAGACTCATTCATGACCTGAACTCACTGGCCGAGAAAGTCTTCAGCGAACTGCCGCAAGAAGAGCGCCGGCAATGGAGCATTATCAAGCAGAGTATTAAAAAGGCAGTGGGTCAATATCTCTTTAAGCACACAAAGAGAAAACCAATGATCCTTCCTGTAATAATTGAAATATGAATGAAAAAAGCAGCTCACCTTAATTTTACTAAGGAAAGCTGCTTTTTTTATTTTATTATTATTTCATTTCCTCTTTTCTCCAGTATGAATGTTTTCTTTTCACCAGATGCTAAACGACTGGATTTCATCTTCATTAATTTGTCCCTCCAGGTGATTTTCACAATCAATGCCGGTGACTTTTTCACATTTTCAACTGATAACGTTTCATTACCTTTAACGTTCTTTTTTGTTATATAGGGCACTAACGGAGTTTCAGTCCCATTCGATTCAATCTCCTTTACTTCTGCCTTCACTGCATGAACCTTTGAGCCTGTATTTTTTATCATGATAGTCTGACTTTCATCTGATACATTCTTGAAATCCACAACCCATCTGAATGTTTCGTTCGCATAGGCTTTATACTGACTTGTAAACATACAGGTTAATACTGTAAATAATAATAAAATTTTTCTCATTTTATTCCTCCAGAATTTTTTATACCTATCCTTCTTCAGGCAAGGAATAAATATTCTGATACAGCATGAATGGAATTTATTAGTCAATCCCGCAGTGCATGAATATCGATCTATTTCCAAATACTTTAATAGAAATCTATAGAATCGATTATGAGGTGTCGACATGAACGAACAATACAAAAATGATAATAAAGTCAGTAATTGGTGTGTTGTCAGCATGGCTTCCATCCCATTGGTAATGACATTGGGAAATTCAATGCTGATACCAGTCCTGCCTATATTTGAAAGTAAGGTTGGCATTTCTTCTTTCCAAACAAGTATGATCATTACTTCATACTCGATCGCTTCCATTTTCCTTATACCAGTTGCAGGCTATTTATCTGACCGATACGGGAGAAAGATTGTCATCATCCCCAGTTTGATTCTTGCACTGATCGGAGGACTGGTAGCAGGATATGCCTCTTGGAAAATCAATGAGCCGTTTACTTGGATCATTATAGGACGGGTTCTGCAAGGAATCGGGGCAGCTGGTGCAGCTCCGATCATACTTCCACTTGTAGGGGACCTTTACAAGGATGACGACGAGAAAACAAGTTCCTGTCTTGGAATCATCGAAACGTCCAATACGTTCGGAAAAGTACTGAGTCCTATTCTTGGTGCACTATTTGCCGCGTTTTTATGGTATCTGCCTTTCTTTTCAATTTCCTTCTTCAGCATGATTTCAATTTTATTAGTCATTTTCTTTATAAAGACACCGAAGAAAAAAGAAGAACCTGTGGAACTAACCATTTTCCTTAAAAAGACAAAGAAAATTTTCACAAATGAAGGTAAGTGGATTTTCACTGTATTTACTATTGGCATTTTTGTCATGTATGTACTTTTTGCCGTCCTTTTTTTCTTGTCTGACATCCTTGAGAAGACACATAGCCTGTACGGTGTAAAGAAAGGGTTTGTATTAGCGATTCCGCTCCTCGCCCTTTGTATTTCTTCTTTCATCACCGGCAGAAAGATAAAAGGGGATTTGAAATTAATGAAAAAAATTATAATGGCCAGTCTGTTAGCCATTGCTGCCAGTGTATCCTTTGTCGGGTTTGCCAGTGATCGCTTGATCATACTTCTGGCAGTAACTAGCTTTCTTGGACTTTCAATCGGGGCACTGCTGCCTACTTTGGATGCGATTATCACTGAGAATATAGAAAAAGAGGAACGAGGGACGATATCTTCATTTTATAGTTCCTCCCGTTTTATCGGTGTAGCGGCAGGTCCCCCATTGATGTCTATTTTCATGAAAGATTTTCTTAACGGCAGTTTTATAGCTGCCGGAATAATCGCTCTGATCGTTTTGGGCATGGTAGTTTTCTTTATCAAGGCAGAAGAAAAACCTCAAATAGAGGAAGCGACAGTATAGTCTTCAGAAAGGATGGATGACATGGCTAATCAAAATTCTGGCTGTAAGAGTACAAATGGCTCAGGTTCTGAGAGCAAAGGAAGCATGAGCTGGTGGCATCTCTCACTGATCGGAGTGGGCTGTACGATTGGCACTGGCTATTTTCTTGGTTCTGCCATCGGAATTAAACAGACCGGTTCATCCATTGTATTCTCATTCATACTTGCAGCGATCGGAACTTACATTGTCTATAATCTGCTTGCGAAAATGACAGCTGAAGACCCACAGGAAGGATCCTTCTGTTATTACGCAACGAAAGCATTCGGGAAATGGGCAGGTTTCAGCTGCGGATGGAATTATTGGTGTTCCAATATATTGATAATGGGAAGTCAACTGACTGCCCTGGCGATACTGTCTCAATTCTGGTTTCCCCATTTCCCGCTTTGGGTGTTTGCCAGCGGGTACGCCGTCTTATCCATCTTGATTGTTCTCCTTGGAACGAAAGGTTTTGATAAAGCAGAAGATATTTTCGCCATTATTAAGACTGCTGCCATTATTATGTTTATTGCGATAGCGGTCCTTGCCATGTTGGGAGTAATCGACGGCAAAGGTGAGATTCCAGGAATGGAATTAAACATGGATACTCTCCTCCCAAAAGGATTCAAAGGTTTTTGGTCTTCATTGATCTATGCGTTTTATGCCTATGGAGGTATTGAAGTCATTGGATTGATGTCCATGGAACTAAAAAATAAAAAGGACGCTCCGAAAGCAGGCAAGGTGATGCTTCTTACATTGATGGTCATCTATGTTGCCTCATTGGCACTGGCGGTCATGCTTATCTCTTTGGATGCTTTCAGTCACAAGGAAAGCCCTTTTGTCACTGCTCTAAGTAAACACAACCTGCCTTTCTTTCCTCATGTTTTCAATGGAGCAATTATTATTGCAGGCTTCTCAACGTTGACGGCAGCACTTTTTGGTGTAACTAATCTATTGGTCACTCTGTCAAAAGATGGGGATGCACCGAAATTATTTCAAAAGAAAATGAAGAAACATAAAAATCTTCCCCTGCCTTCATTAGGACTCGCGACTGCAGGGCTCGCTGCGTCTGTTGTAACAGCACTTCTTTTACCGGGCAAGGTGTATGAATACATTACAACAGCTGCAGGCATACTCCTTCTCTATAACTGGGCCTTTATTATTTTGTCTTCCTTTAAAGTATTGAAAGAAAAAATAATGGGGAAGGTAATGGGGGTGTTCGGGTTGATTCTTCTTATTGCAGCGGTAACGGGAACGATCGTGGAGAAAAACATCCGGTTCGGTTTCTATATCTCTTTACTATTTGTTGCTGTGATTGCTCTCGTTGCGTTTATTATGAATAGAAAATGGAAGAAAGAGCAGCTAACTTAAATGAGACGTATAGTAAAACCAACAGTATACAATACTTATTATAAGCAGGTACAATTTTAAGACTCAGATTTGATATTATTCACTTCTTAAGCCATTGTAAATGAACAGATACATGTCTGAGTGCATACGATTGGTATCGTGAAGCTGCTGAAAAAAGAATGTTTATGTGGAAGAAATGTTTTCTGCACTGAATAATCACTTTCGATATAAAAATGAGTCAGTCAAGGAGGATATATATGAAACAAAAAAAAAAAAAACTAAGCTGCCATAATGAATACGACTCATTACACACTATAATCTTGTGCCCGCCGAAATATATGGAGATTACCGAGGTGATAAACGAAACTCAAAGAAGCTACCATAAGGATAACATCGATGTAAAAAAAGCATTAAACCAACACACGAATTTTCTTAAAGTCTTAAAAAAATTCGGCATAGAAACTCACGTATTGCCCTCGAAAGAAGAGTTTCCTGAACAAGTATTTACAAGAGATATCGGATTTACTATAGGAAAGACACTATTCATTTCAGATATGAAAATGCCAGTCAGGCAGGGTGAGGAACGGGAATTGAAATTGTGGCTGAAAGGTAGAGGGTTTGAATACATAGATCTGGTTGAAGATGAAACCGAGGGCGGCGACGTGCTTGTACATGGAAATACTGTCTACATCGGCTTAAGCGACAGGACGACTGCAGGGGCCGTTGAAAGGATTCAGGCATACCTTCCAAACTATACTATCGTTTCTATGCCTATACGTGAGGACATCCTCCATCTTGATTGTATCTTCAATATCGTGTCAGAAAATGAAGCACTCATCCATCGTGAAGGACTACTGAAGGAAGATGTCAACCGTCTGGCTTCCGAATTTGAGTTGATCGACGTCAGCCGCGAGGAACAATTCACTTTGGGAGTAAACGTTCTTTCTATTGGAAACAAAAAAATTATCAGCATGCCTATAAACAAAGGCGTAAATGCAAAGCTCCGAGAACGCGGGTATGAAGTAATCGAAGTTGAATTCGATGAAATCATAAAGTCTGGAGGTTCGTTCAGATGCTGTACCCTCCCTTTGAAGCGTGGATGATACTAAGTAAAGCAGTGAAGCCTTTTAAAAGGCTTCACTGCTTTTAAATCCAATTAAAAATAAACAGCGCTACCCGCGGGTATAGGGGTTTGCGCTGTTCATCTGTGAGGCTTTACTCGTTTACAAGTTTCTAACAAAATCGTTTATATTATTCCTTATCCCGGTTTTGTAAATGAAATTCATCCGTCATCTTTTCAGGGAATTCTGGATGAATTTCCTCTGAGGATTCTGTCTGATATTGCAGGCTGGCAGGTGATTGTCTTTCTTTTTCCCCATTATCAGGAAACACATTACGTGCAAGATACCTGTGGATAAACAACTCAAAAACCATAAGTCCAAGGGACGCCAGAATTGTTCTTGTCAGGTATGGGCCTCCATCTGACAGGCCGTCACTCATAAAATATATCACGACGAATGCCAGACCGAAATCAGCCATAGCAGCAATTGTATTCGTTGTTCTTGGAAGCAGGAATAAGTCCCCTGAATACGCAAGCGCTCCCAATACCAAGGACATTAAGAATACATCCCCAAATGTAATACCATCAATACCCGCTAGAATCAAATATAAAATGACAAACGTTGCGGCAAACTTAATAGCAAATGCTTTTACATGTTTCATGTATCATCCCTCCTGCTCTTAGAATTCTCAAATCAGAAGAAATTATACTATTCCAAAATGAAAGGGAAACGCATCCTTATGTAGAAAATCACAAATTTATAATCATAAATACGACAAAACCGCCGAATATACCCGGCGGTTTTACCTTTTGCATTTTTTTCTTGTTTTCTTCATTATCTGACGATATCACCTTAATGATTTCAGAATCGCGATCACACATCAGAATAACAACATTTTCACCTCTATCCTGTTATCTTTTCTACTATCGCGGCTGCTGTATCTTTTCCATTCTTTATGCACGCACCGATGCCTACTCCAAAATAAGAGGCCCCAGCCAGCAACACGTTAGGATAGTCGTCTTTTAGACTCTGCTGAAGGGAGTCAACAGCCTGGCCGTGCTCTAAATGGTAATTGGGCATCAACTTATTCCAGTTGGTGACTTTTACAGAGGACGGTGGTTCTGCAACTCCAAGACTCTTTAAAATATCATCCAGTGCTACCTTTATTAATTCTTCCTCACTTAATTCCTTTAACTCATCGTAAAAAGTGTTGGAACTCTTATAAAATAATCTTACTAATAATTCGTGCCGTTCAGATGTGTGCTTCCATTTTCTGCTCGTCCACGTACATGCATCGCAGACTACATCGCTTCCATGAGAAGTAATAAAACCTGTACCATCTTCCGGAAGGACCTCATCCTTCAGTTCAAATCCGACATAAATGCTAGTGAGGGAAGAATTCTTCAGCCGGTCAAAATCAGGATTCAATCGACTATCATTAAAGATTTTCTGCGTAACGTCATGCGTCGTTGCGAACACTACATAATCAGCTTCAATCATTTTGCTGTTTGTCAAAGTGAGATCGTATTTTCCATCTCCTTTTTTCAGACTGACAATTTCAACACCCTTTAAAAGTTCAGCATCCAAAATAATCGCTTCCATTCGGTCAATCAGGGTCGACAACCCGCTGCGGAACGAGATGAATTTGCCTTTGGATGAACTTTTGAATTTTTCTTTATTGGCTCCGAGACCTTGTATTATGCTTCCATAACGATTCTTATATTCCAATAGGTATGGAAGGGTCGTCGCCATCGTCAAGTCTTCGAGCTTCCCTGAGTACACACCTGACAACACGGGAGCAATCTGATTCTCCACAAGTTCACGGCCCAAGTATGCTTCAAGGAACTCACCCACTGAACTCTCTTTTGTAAATGAGGTATTCGGTATTTCAAAATCCATAAGTGCTTTCCTTTTTCCTTCTTCTGAAACGAGTGTGCTTTCCATTAAAGAATCCACACTCATCGGTATGCCGAAAACAGAGTCTTCGGGAATTTTATGGAGCTTTCCATTTGTATATATAAAAGATGTTCCCGTTTCGTTATAGACCAATTCATCCTCGATCTTCAATTCCTGTATTAATGGCAGCACCCCTTCATTTCGTGCAACAATTGAGTCTGCACCGGTTTCCATGATAAACGGCCGTTGTTTAACTGTTTTAATTTTGCCGCCGAGCTGATTATCGCGTTCAACCAGAGTTAATTTTATATCAAGGTCGAGTTCCCTTTTTAATTTATCAAGTTGGTACATCGTGGTTAGTCCAGTAATTCCTCCACCAACTACAACAACCTTTTTCATCATGTCTCACTCCATTAGTATGTTTATACCAATAGCCTATCATTTTTTTTTGTGAAATCATAAACAAATAGGGAATTTATTGTGACTTTTTATTAATGATTTCTGTGCATAGCCCTATTGGCGAAGGTGGTTGTATCGAAAACCACTAAGGTCATCAATTCCTACTTGACAACTATGAATACTGTGTATTAAAGTAAAGCTTATAATGAACAAATAAATAATAGCTTATCAAGAGAGGCGGAGGGAATGGCCCTATGACACCTCAGCAACAGATTTCACTTATTGTGGAACACTGTGCTAATTCCAACAAGCGCGCATGCTTGAAAGATAAGATGAAGTATAGAATTGTTAGAACCTTCTTCTTATCTTAGGAGAAGTTTTTTTGTATTTGAAAGAATAGAGCCCGTGACTTCTGCTTATTAATTCAATTAAGGAGTGAAATAAAGTGGAGAAAAACATTCGTCATGCATTAGAGAAAAGGCGGGAGGAACTGATTAACAAGTTGATCACCTATAATATCTTCAAGAAACACGACAAACAACTATTTGAACTCACCCTCCAGGAACTTGAAGATGAATATAAGGAAGTTACATGCCAGTGCCACCCTCACAGCAGCACATCATCCATCCACTGGAAAAACGTAAAGGCCGGTTCCTCGGCACATTAAAGCACAAAAGAACCAAGCCTTGATAACTTATTTAAATATGGATTTATGCAATTTTCTTACATTCTTCCGCACATTCGAAGCAGGCATCCGCGCATACTTGACAGTGGTGGTGATCGTGTTTTTTGCATTCATTCCCACATGCTTCACAGATGGCAGCGCATACCGAAGCAAGTTCGGATGCAAACGGCGTACCCCTTAATAGTGCCTGTTCCAAAAATCCACATATGTCAGAACATTCACGGTCCAAACGGATGCAGCCCGCCATCATTTTTAAATCGTCTTCACCCAGGCATGAATCATAACAATGGTTACATGCCTCCATACAATGGTGCAAAGCCTTTACAAGTGTTTGATACTTTTCGCGTGACATTAAATAGTTCCTCCTTTTATTTGTCCTATTACTCTTTTTTAACCGGTTGATTTCGTACTTAAACTTCATTGTCTGAATTCTTACAGGAATTCTGAACAGCGTTATTCCCTTTTTTTCCGACATGTTGAGGTTAAAATGGGAATGACAAAAAGCCGCCTGATAAAAGCGGCTGTGAATCATGACGATACTATCCATTTACCTCAACAGCATCGGCATGATAATAATCTGCAAATATTTCCGCAAAGGCTTCCGTCGAATTATAGAGCTCGACGAGATTATTCTCCACACCGCCGAATTCCAGGAGCATCGCTCGTTCTGTCAAATCCTGATTATACACGCCGTTTCCTTCTGCTTTTGTTTTTACAAATACGCCTCGGCTGATTCCCGGAAATTTCTTCTCGAGTTCTGCATTCAACTCCTTCGCGATAGCGAGATTCTTTTCAAAGTTCTTATTTTCTTTACCTACGATGAAGAACAGGCGGGCATATTGCTTGCCGTTGATTGTCTTTGTGGTGATTTCCCGGGGTTGGGAATCTCGATGGATATCAATCAGATAATGAAGGTCATTATTACCGGCAAGTGCTTCTTGAACCTGAAGTCTTGATAATTTATATGATTCGTTGTAAGTCCAATTCTTTTCTTTCAACGCTTTCGTCGTATCCGTCTTATCCTGTGCAGCTCCAATCCCTCTTTCAGCAAGTTCTTGTTGAAGCTTCGAACCGATTGCAATCACATTGACTTTTTCATTCGTACTTGCAGGATCTTCTGATTGATTGTTCTTAATTAAAGGGCTGAAGGCTTCCCAACTGTGAGAATGATATATGAATACCGATTTCTTATCGATTTCTTTAATATTTTCACTGTCGTCGCCGTTTGCCTGGTCAATCTGATTTTGATCGAATTCCTGGTTCTTCAGTTGTTCATCTGTTGGGGCTGGTGACTCTAAGGGCAGGTTCGTAATATCTGTCCCTTTTCCAGCAACGGCAATCTGAGTATGGTAATTTTCGATCCCTGGTATCTCCCTGCCAAATAAACTGCGCGGATCGAACAACGAGACATTCGTCACACTTTCGAGCCAATCAAAATCAGTCTGCAGCTCTTCCTCATTCATCACACGAAGGTAGGTGATCTCCTCAGACAATAGTTTCAAAAGGGTTTCTTTCGGCACCATATCCGACATAGTCGAATAAAACAGCGTGTCCACTTTCAACTTAATTGTCGTGGCAGATATGAGCCAGACAGAAAGGTATACAAGAATGATCCCGATGACAATCATTCTCGCCAAAGACTTCACGGTCACGAATACTAGAAGGGGTAGGGTGCTATCTTTTCTGGATTTATATGCCATGAACGAACTCCTATACAAAAGATTTACTAGTTCACTATATGCGCATAATGAAAAATATAGAATGAATAGCCGTGGAATCATTCTTATTGACCAGAAAAGATGTTGCACCTAAAAAAAAAACAACCCATTATAAACTGGGCTGGTCCCTTCAAGTTCACATTTTGGTCTATTTGTTAACACATTCTGCAAGGTGATATTTCAGTTGAATTTCATGCTGTTTTGACTTAGCTGCCTCCATATTCCTCAATTACTACAAAACCATAAAAAATAGAATCACCGTTATAACTGCCAATGCGGATATCGATCCCATGAAAGGCCTTTTACCATTTTCGGAAAAATATAGAGCTACAAGAGAAAAGTATAGAATGGATGTCATGATCACTGTAGAGACAAATGAGTAGAATTCACCTTTTCCATGAAGTTGTACGCTTTCAATGACGATCACTTCTGAACCATTCCAATTAAGAGGAACGGTGATACCCAATAATGCAAAACCTGTAAACAAGAACATCCCGACAATATTCATCATTTTTTTCAGCTGTTTTGATGAATGTTCGCTCGAATGCCTGCTGGTCTTAACACCTTCATTTATCTCAGGAATTCCCATTCCGGCATCCCCCCTCACTACTTTACGAAGAAAAATGGGAAAAGATTCAATTTATCGAATTCCTTTTCAAGTATTAATTTTGTTTTACATAATATACCCGTTTTCCAATCAATCCTTATAAATGTATATAAACATTCTATTCTATGATATAGTAGATTACTAAGCAAATGAATTATTTGGGGTCTTCGAGACTGTATTTAGTCAACCCCTCTATAATCAAGAAGGGAGACGTATTATGTCACTCGAAACAATAG
>NZ_JABMCR010000299.1 GCF_013179555.1 Bacillus haikouensis | reverse complement strand
CTGTCCAAAATCTCGCTAATAACAAGGAAGTGGCAGAAATCATTGGGCTGCCTCAGCCATATTTATTAGAACACGCTCTTGACTGGATCGAAATCCAGCCTGCTCAATTTGAAAAAGGAACCGAATTTCCACTGGCGATTATAGAGAAAGGATCGAACGAGTTGGTGGGCACAATCACGCTTCGGGTAGATGCGGTCAATCAAAAGGGAGAGCTTGGCTACTGGATGGGAAGACCATTTTGGGGAAAAGGTTTTGCGACTGAGGCGGTGAAAAGGATGACGTTGTTTGGAATGGATGAACTTGGATTAAACAGGATATGGGCCGCAGTCATTTCAAGAAACAAAGGCTCTATTTCTGTACTGCAGAAAGCGGGATTGAAGAAAGAAGGTTTACTGAAAGGAGACCGCCTGGTTTCAGGAACATTCGAAGATATTGAGATTTTCGGTATTTTGAAACAAGAATGAAAACAATTCGTTTCGTTTTGGAAGAAGGGCGTAAATATGTTGAATTCCCAGTAAAGTAAAGAGTCATGTGACCCTTCACTCAAACGTTTCACCAGTCATAACCGTCATAAATCGGTTATAAAACTTTTTATAATCAAACCCGAATGCAATACGGTGCTTTTTAGCATTATTCTCAAACTTGATATAAGGCCTGATATCGGTGATGCTCTGTCCCTGATCGACACGGCCTTCCGTTGTCCCGACAAAAACAGGCAGTTCTTTGAAGGTAAACATATCCTCGTAAAGAGGTGCCATGAGCGTAATGGCATCATGCACAGGACTGCCCTGAATATCCGGATTTCGCTCTTTATAGAAAACATAGTAGTAATCCAACATAGGTTTAAACAGCTCTGTTAGTCCTTTTGAGTCGATATAATCAACCATCTGAGGTGTCACGATTGCATAATCGGTTACATTAAGAGGAATGATTGTAACATTTTCCCCGTAATTCATGACAACTCTTGCAGCGACAGGATCAGAGTAAAAATTTGCCTCTGACACGGCGGTAACATTCCCCGGTACCCAAAAAGCGCCACCCATTACGTAAGTATCTTTTACTGTACCCATAAGGTCTGGGTATAGAACATACATTGTTGCGAGTGATGTCAATCTCCCTATACTAACAATTGTAAGGTCTTTTCCGAATTTTTTTATGATAGTAACAATTTCAAAGAAATTTTCATACTTATCGACTAGTACGTCAGGTATGATCGGCCCCATTCCATATTCACCATGAATTTCCGGGTAAAATGTTGGTTCTTTGGCTGTCATAGGAATTTCCGCCCCTCCTATAATAGGAAACTTTTTTCCTTCTGGAACGAAGGTCAGTAAGTAATTCGCTGTTTGTATCGCACGTTCCCTGGGCACATTTCCATAATCCGCAACAACACCTACAAGTTGAATGTCCTCACTTAAATTGGCATAAATAAGCGCAGCAATATCATCAATTCCGACGTCTGCGAACAGCAGAATTTTCTTCTTCACTGGGCTCACCTCCCGTTTTTTTACATTATATAACAACGACAAATTGTCCTGTGTCAATTCGGGAAATCCAAGGATTATATTTTTTTATAAAAGCTAATGAACTTCACGATATGGTAAATGGTAAGATGAAATTACCGGAAAACTTTTACAATGCGTCAGGAAATGAAGGGATAAATTGCTCTATAACTTTAGCCGAATGGCAGTGAAGTAATGGATCTATCTAATATACTTTCGTGCAGACACAATGCGTGGAAACTGCCAAGCTATATGATTCTTAACCTATTTGAATGTTTCGGTCTTCCGCTGCCCGGTTTGAGTATTTCATCCGGGGAACTATCAGTGCACCGGAGCTTGTAGGTGAGGTGATTTTATGAAGAAAATTGTAAATTTTTATCTTGAAGATCCCCACCTTCAACAGCTTATACGACACTATCTCAAGGAAGACTTATATCTATGGGCAGATGGGGAGCTGGATGAATTCGGCAGGATGTGTGCCGGGGAAATCGATGAACGTGCCGTTCATACCGATCGTGACGGGCAGCCGCGACTGATTAAATATAATCGCTTTGGTGACGAAGTTTCAGAAATCTGGGTAAATGAAGGCTATAAGAAAACAGTTGAGGAGACCTACAATAGGGGGATAGTGGGGTATATTCGCAAAGAGATTCCGGAACTTGGGACGAAAGGAAATTACCTTTATTCATTTGCACAAGGATACCTGCTTTCTCAAACGGAGCCCGGCTTTTACTGTCCTGTGACATTAACAATGGCGACTGCTTTGCTGCTCGATAAGTATGCTTCTGTTGAAGTAAAAGAAAAGTTTTTGGACCATGTGGTGTCGACAGGTGAAGTGGAATTGTTTGAAGGCGCAACGTTCTTGACCGAGAGACAGGGCGGATCAGATGTCGGGGCGAATACTGTTCATGCCCTTGTGCAGGAAGATGGCTATGAACTATATGGCGAGAAATATTTTGCCTCCAATTCTGGTATGTGTGGTATAGCAATGGTGCTCGCACGCATTGAAGGTTCCGGAAGCGGGACGAAAGGACTGACCTTATTCGCAGTTCCCTGGAGAAAGAAAAATGGCAGCCTTAATGGCATTCATGTCCGGAGACTGAAAGACAAGCTTGGTGTTCGGGCAGTCCCTTCTGCTGAAATCGAGTTTGAAGGGGCGAAAGCATATGTAGTCGGACAGAAAGAAAGAGGCATTTATTATATGATGGAAGCATTGAACCTGTCGAGGATCTGTAACGCGACTGCTTCGATCGGTATTATGCGGAGAGCATATCTTGAAGCGAAGAATTATACGTTTCATCGTGAGGCTTTTGGAGAGGTTCTTGCAAAATATCCGATGATAAAAGAAAGCCTGGTTAAACTGGCGGTGATGCTGTTTTCAGGCTGGCAGAGATGTTCGATCGCTCCGCAAATGATAAAGTAGCCGCGAATGAAGACGAAAAGGCTCTCACCAGGCTGCTAATTGCAATCCTGAAAAAAGAAACCGCTGAACAGGCAATACACTTTTCACATGAAGCGATTGAAATGTACGGAGGTAGCGGCTATATAGAGGATTTCGTCCTTCCTCGATTACTTCGTGATGCACAAGTGCTCACAGTTTGGGAAGGGACAGCGAATATTTTGGGCTTGGAAGTGCTGAGATTGATGAAGAAGCATCGTGTCCATGAACTATTTATAAAACAAATGAAATGGGAACTTACCGGGCTCCCGGAAGAACTTAGAGATTTAAGCGAAAGGTACTGGAAGGATTGGAAGTTTTAGAAGATGTCTTGATGAAAGTGTCCAATGCTGGACTTGATATCCAGACATATCATAGTAAACGGCTTGCAGAATTGATGGTGAAGATTTACGAATGTGTTGTGGCACTTGGGGATGCAGCAGTATTTGGCGGCGAGCGGAAGCGGATGGTTGCTGAATTGTTCATCGAGTATACTTGGAAAAAGAATGAGTGGCTCGACTCAGAAATGAAGTCGGTCAAGTACTTTGATGGAATTGTCAGGTATAAGGTGTAGGTTTAAGAATTAGACAACCCCGGTCAGATGAAAAACCCCGGGGTTTGGGGTTTTTCATTATTTCTCGCAGCAGCAAGGACAATCACACTCTTTCTTAGTCTGGCACTTGCACCGTTTGCACGTGCAGTTCTTCTTAATCATGGGTCACCACCTCCAGGGAATTCTTATCAGTAACAAGTTAACCAATTTTCAAGAGTTCCATACTTCACTGAGGGGTTATAAAATACGGCAGGAGGGATGATTTTACTTTCTACTGCACATATTATTCCTAGCTTAACCGAAAGGAGATCAGACCCGTGAAAGAAGAAAAACAAACGAAAGATGTTCCTTTAAAAGAAAAAGGCGACATGCAGACAATCGATAATATCTCGAATAGTGAAAACGTCCAGCCCGCGCCTCAGCCAAAGGATTATGATGAAATCGAATACTGAATGGACCGATCTTTATCCATATGCCCAACCCTCGCTGCTTTGAAGTTTAAAGCAGCGAAAGTAGGACAGGAAGAGAAATTAAAAAGGCTGAGCTTAAATTTCAGCCTTTTTATCGTTATCTTGGAGCCCATAAGATAACAGACACACCGATTATACAAATGACAGCACCAATAAAATCGTAAAGGTCAGGAGTGTTTTTATCAACCCACCAGCCCCATAAGATGGCAAGCACAATGAACACACCCCCGTATGCTGCATAAATCCGGCCGAAGGTAGGGAAGTTCTGCAGAGTTGGTATAATCCCGTATACGATCAGAATCAAACTGCCAAAAAGCCCATACCATGGAGTGGCATTTTCCCTTAGCCACAACCAAATCAAATATCCTCCCCCAATTTCTGCTATCCCGGCAACGATAAATAAAAGTATGGCTGAAGCCATGATTTCACCTCATATCAATTAAACTCATGGTCTGAATATAAGTATACCAATCAACAGAGAAAATTTAACCCTCCTCATTGCAACAATCATTTAGAATATGACTGGAACTTGAGCTCATTTCAACCTGCGGAAGACAATAGAAAAGCGGGTGAATAGAATAGTTACAAACGAATGATAATGTTTGACAGCTGCCGATTCTTTACTTATCATTAAAATATAATACATGAACACATTGTCATATATTGAAATAGAATAGGAGTGACACCATGGGAAAAAA
>NZ_JABMCR010000298.1 GCF_013179555.1 Bacillus haikouensis | reverse complement strand
GAACCGGAGCATTCCACCAATCAGGAAGATGATCAGCCCAACGTGATTGACATAAGGGCCCCATCTGGAAAAACGATTTTTCTCAGCAAGGATGTTTCCATTTTCTTCACGAATCTTGTACTTCTTCTCTCCTAGCTTTTTCTTGATTTTATCAAGGTTATCATCTATATTCGTCGTTTCTGTCACTCCGTATACCCGCTGACGCTTTAAAAAACTTTCATGGCGTGAAACACGCTGGGTCTTCAGTGCGCGATGCAAAGGAATGACGCGGTCCAGACTGCATATGACCAATGATACCCCGATTGAAGCGATTAATAATAGATACCACCAGGAACTGTACAGATCGTGGAAACCGAGCATATAATACAACTTCCCGAAAAACCCGTATACTTCCTCATAAAACTGTTCAGGCGGGAGTACAGAAGGGATGTATTGTTCCTGAGGCAATATCGTCCCGACTGCAGAAGCGATCAGCGTGATGACGATCAGCCATACTCCAACTTTTACAGATGAAAAGAAATTCCACACTTTATCGATGATCGATTTATTATACGTTTGAGATCGTCTCGCACTTCCTTCATAGCGCATATCATGCAGCTTTTCCTCTTTTGCTTTAGGTGTTAGTGCACGTCCGCATGATTCACAAAGTACGGTACCAATCGGGTTGACATGTCCGCATTCACATTTTATTTCCTTCATGAATAAAACTCCTTAATCGTAAGTTCAATGGATATTAGGGCATGATACTTTCCATATGTCCTCTTATATCTTCTTCTGTCATGGTGCCTGTAATGACTTTAACGACTTCTCCTTCAGGATTGATCAAGAAGGTGGTGGGCAGCGGATCCACTCCATATGCGTTCAACACTTCATCGTTTTCATCAATGACGATCGGGAACTCAAGGTTATGCTTTGAAGCGAACCGATTGACCAAAAATTCCGACTCACCCACATTGACAGCCAGTACTTGAACGTCTTGATCTTTAAACATTTTGTATTGATTATTCATATAGGGCATTTCTTTTTCACAAGGTTTACACCACGTACCCCAGAAATTAAGGAATACCCCTTTACCCTCATAATCCGAGAGTTTGTGTATTTCACCTTCCATATCTGTCAATACAAAATCAGGTGCTTTATCTCCTGCTTGAATCTGCCCTCTTTGATCTTTCGTAAAGTTTGCATACAGAGTATACACAACCGCAGAAATCAACAGGATGAGTATGATACTTCTTATAAGCAGTCTGCGTTTCTTTTTGTTCACTTAACGATCCCTCCACCAATGTAATCGTTCTCACATTTGGAAATGATACTCTTAACAACAGGAAAGGGCCTGATAATATGATCAGTCCCTACAATTAAGTCAGTTATCACTATTTCTATGTAGGGAATTCACCTTCACCGCAAGGAAAATTCCCTTCTCATTATACCATTTATCACTTTTTTCAAAGCATGAATATATGAATGATATGTGACATTTCATTTCATTCTTATCGAATGCTCCCCGTTTCGGCAAGTGTTCTCAACTGTTTGACCTCATGAGGTGTCAACTCGCGTCCTTCACCGGCATTTAGACCGTGTAGTGTAAGAAAGGCAAACCTTTCCCGCTTCAGTTTCTGTACGGGAAATCCGATTGCTTCGAACATTCTGCGGACTTGACGGTTCCTTCCTTCATGGATGCTGATTTCAGCGATCGATTTACCTTGCTTTTTATCAATGCTGAGCACTTTTACCTTTGCCGGGGCGGTCACACCGTCATCAAGCCTGATTCCTTTTTCAAGTTCTCTGATTTTGAATTTAGGGGGTATCCCTTTTAATCTTGCTACGTAGGTCTTTTCAATCTGACTGCTTGGATGCATGAGAAGATTGGCGAATTCTCCATCATTTGTCAGAAGGAGCAATCCGGATGTGTCATAATCCAGGCGTCCGACCGGATAGATTCTTTCATCGATTTCAGGGAAGAAGTCCGTAACCACTTTACGATCTTTATCATCCGTGACTGCTGAAATAACACCTCTTGGTTTGTAAAGCATATAGTATACTTTGTTCTCTCTTTCGATTTGAACACCGTTCACTTCGACTTTATCTGAAGACGATACCTTTGTCCCAAGTTCTTTCACGACATTTCCATTCACTTTTACTTTACCTTCTATGATTAACTGCTCGGCTTTTCGTCTTGATGCCACGCCGCTGTGAGCAATTACTTTTTGTAAACGTTCCACGGTATTTCACCTCTTCTGATTTTCAAAACTTTTGTCTTCATGAATTATTACATAATCGGGACAAAATAGAAAGGCAAAAAGAAAAAACAGCCCCAGGGCTGTTTTGGTTTTTACATTCCGCTATAACGATTCTGCTCTACTAAAGTTTTCAATGATGTACTATTTCCATTCTTTCATACTAATGAATTTACTGATTATCAAGCAAACATGATAGTGACGATGAAGATAGCAGCGGCTATTCCGACTAGGTCCGCAAGCAGGCCGACTTTCAGGGCATCCCCCATTTTCCGTATTCCCACTGCACCGAAGTAAACGGTCAAGACATATAACGTTGTATCGGTACTTCCCTGCAGGGTGGATGCCAGTCTTCCGATAAAGGAATCAGGACCATAGGCGGCTACAATATCGCTCATCATTCCGAGAGCTGCTGTACCTGATATCGGCCTTATAATGGCGAGAGGGACAATTTCAGGAGGGATGCCTAATGCAATAAGTGCAGGTCGTATGAGGCTGACAAAGAATTCCAATGCACCGGATTCTCTGAATACAGTGATTGCAACAAGCATCCCTATCAAAAAAGGAATGATGGAGATCGCGATTTTCACCCCTTCTTTACCGCCTTCTACAAACACTTCGTACGTGGGGACTTTCTTTAGAGTCCCATAGATTAGTATGAACCCAATCATCATTGGAATCAGCCACAGTGATATAGTAGAAATCCATTGCATCTATTTCACCTCGCGACGAGTACGTCTGTAATGAAAATACCGGTCTATCATTATAGCACCTATGGTGGATATCATGGTTGCGATTAAAGTCGGCCCTACGATTTCAGTCGGCGATGCCGAATCATATTTCATTCGAATGGCAATGACTGTTGTGGGGATGATCGTAAGGCTTGATGTGTTGATGGCTAAAAAAGTAATCATGGATCTGCTAGCAGAATCCCCTCCTCCGTTTAATTGCTTTAGCTGTTCCATAGCTTTAATACCCAGAGGGGTTGCGGCATTTCCCAGGCCGAACATGTTTGCGATCATATTTGACAGGATATAACCCATTGCAGGATGATCGTCGGGAATGTCCGGAAATAAACGTTTCACAAACGGCCGGAATAGTTTCGCCAGTTTTTCAAGCAATCCTGCTTCCTGTGCGATCCTCATGATTCCGAGCCAGAATACGAGGACGCTGATCAATCCGATACAAAGCGTTACCGCTTCATTGGCTGACTTGAAAATAGCTTCATTTATCTCTTCCATCCTTCCGTTGATGATGGCAAATACAAGTCCGATTATGGTCATCCCAACCCAGATCAGATTAACCATTTTGACTTACTCCAAGGAAGCTTTCGAACGAATACGCCCAAAACTTCCACCAGCTTTTCTCTTCTTCCAGTTCCTTATCACGTTTAAAGAATACCGGGAGTGCATCCACTTCTTTATCGTCTAAAAAGATGACTGCCTTGCCTACAACTTCCGGTATATTTTCTTTGTTCCTCCATTCCTGTTCCGGTTTTATCATTTTGTATTCAATTCTTACCGATTGTTCTTCTTCATTCCTGAGCGTCAAGATCACCTCGCGTTTCACATATACACGTCCCTTATAAAATTCATCATCAAATTTCTTGATGATACCTTCTTCCAGGACTGTTTTGTAATTGAATTGTTTAAATCCATATTCAAACATGCCGATATGGTCATTCCAATCATCCGGTGCATTCAATGTGACTGCGATTAAGTTCTCCCCGTCATTTGAAGCTGTGGAGACAAGCGTTCTTTTAGCCCGTTTTGTATACCCGGTTTTGCCGCCTGTACTATGTTTATAAAGCTCGGTGACAAGCCTGTTTTTATTTTTCCATTTTCGGTCCCATTTTTCTTCAGGGTTAGGCGCGGTATGGACTTTAGTACCCGAAATCTTCCTATAAATATCGTTATTCATCGCATACTTAGTCAATAATGCCATGTCATAGGCTGTGGAATAGTGATCTTCATGATCATCCAGTCCATGCGGGTTAGAAAAATGAGAATTCTTCATGCCGATTTCAGCAGCTTTTTGATTCATCAAATGGACAAATCCTTCGAGGCTTCCGCCTACTGACTCAGCGATTGCAACTGCCGAATCGTTCCCGGACCTAAGCATCAATCCATAAACCAGGTCTTCAAGTTTTATCTTTTCACCGGCTTTCAGGTAAAGTGAAGAGCCCTCTGTTCCGGATGCATTGGATGAAACAGTCACTTTTTCATGCATCTTCCCTGATTCAATCGCAAGTATCGCTGTCATAATTTTTGTGATACTTGCAATCCTGCTCTTGCTGTCTGCATCCTTCTCGTACAAAATTCTTCCTGTCTCGCTATCCATCAGTATGGCTCTCTGAGCACTTACAGAAGGAGCAGCCTTGACTTCCTCAGAGACCAGGACAAACAATAACGCAAATACAAGCATATAATATATGTAATTTTTCATTTTTTTCTTGTACACACTCATCTACCCCTTTATCTTACTTTGAAGTGTTTGT
>NZ_JABMCR010000297.1 GCF_013179555.1 Bacillus haikouensis | reverse complement strand
ATTTTCTGGCTAAATTAGAAATGGAGGGCGCTGACTTAGTCGACACCCTATTTAAATAAGATATGGGATTGTTCTTAAAACTATCAGTAGGAGGGGACAAAGGTGATCGAGGGGAAAATTTTAAGATACTACAGAGAAAAAAAGGGATACACTCAGGAACAGCTTTCGAAAGGAATTTGTTCTGTCAGTCATTTAAGTAAAATTGAAAGAGGCATAACAGAATATTCAGGGGAAATTACTACTATTCTTTCTAAACAATTAGGAATAGATATCCAAGACGAAGTAAGGAATTACAAAAGTTTTGAAGAAAAATTAGAAGAATGGAAAAATGCTATTGTTATGTTAGATACCGAAAACATGAAAGTGAAAAAAGCAGCACTTGACGCAAACCAATTAACGGATATTCCCGACTTTCAAGTGCACTACTCATTGCTTTTAGCCCGTCATTATCTCGTTCATTATGAAATGGAAAAATGTCATAAATTGATGAAAAAAATCAAGAAACTAGACATCAACCTTTCCCCTTATGAGAGCAACCTATATAAACATGTTCAGGGAATCTATTACTTTAGTATCGGAAGCTACAAGAATTCTATTGAAGTCCTAAAGAAAATTGATTCCAGTTACACGAGCCAAGAATATTATTATCACTTGGCTATATCCTATCATGCCGTTCATGACAATACTTTAGCGTACTATTATGCTCAAAAAGCTTTGCGCTATTTTCAAGAAACATTAAGTTTCACACGTATACTTGATACAGAAACACTGATTATCCTCCAACTAAACGCTCAATCACAATTTAGCCTAAAAGAGACTGGCCAATATTATTATAAACTGATTCAATCTGCTAAAAAGATTCAATCTGTAGATCGATTAATTAAACTCTATTATAATCTTGGAGAAGAGCTGTTCAGAAGAAAACATTATGAAGAAGCAAAAGAGTATCTTGAAGAAGGATTGACCTTAATGAATGAAGAAAATTTCCTATTTCTAACCATGTTGGATTTATATATAAACATTTGTTATAAAGGAAACTTAAAATCGAAAGAATGCCTATTGTCCGATGCGAAAAGAGGTCTACACCATGCAAAACAGGGAAAAGACAAAAGATATTTATATTTTAAGTTACATTTATTTTTACTGAATGAGAAGGAAGATTCCTATTATGAATACGTTGAAGATGAGGTGATCCCTCACTTTATTGAGTTAGGAAACGAGGGTTTAATCCAGCACTTTGAAGTTAGGCTATTTCGTTACTATATAAAAACAAATCAAAACGAAAAGGCGTGGGCTCTCGCTAAAAAGAAAATGCTTGCTGAGATAAGCTATAATGAATTGGATTAGGTCGTGTTAAACCCCCATCATAAATTTAATGGGGGTTTTTCATTTCCCTATTTTTATTTGACTTGAAATATAAATATTCACTTTGCTATTAAACCCAGTTCCAGCATTGGTACAACCACGGGCAAAGTAAATACAGTCCTGACTCCAGGGATTTTTTTATTCTGAATTCCTATACGTTTTATATGGAACCCAAGGAGGGGGGAACCAAACAGAAAGGGCTTTGGTAACTTTAAGAGTCAGATGATGGCTTTTTCTTAGGTTTCGAAAGTCTTTCATAAACTTCTAAACAAATGTATCCAGTAGCTGGTATAAGAATTAATAGAATAAATCCAATAGGACCGCTAACAAACTTTGCGATATATCCTGCCTTTGGAATCTTAAATGCTAGACTGCCGATTAAATGGTTTGAGTGGACGATATTGGCGTCTTTTACGTTGTTGTTGTCTCCTTTTGTGACAAATCCAACGGTTCCTTGATCTTGTTTAATATCAATTACACGGTGAGTGATAATTTTTGTTTCAGTCTCTTTAAATGTAATCACATCATTTATTTTCACTTCGGACGGAGTAACCTTTTTTATAATAACTAAATCACCTGATTTAATGAATGGATGCATACTATTGGTTAATACCGTTAATGGACTTATTCCAAAAATAGTGGGTACTTTTTCTGGGTGCTTTTTTGATTGAAACGTGGAATATAGTAAAAAGGCTATAACCAGAATGATGATGATGAAAAGAAATATCGAAATGCTTTTAGAAAGAATTTTAATCACAATTTCCCCAACCTTCACTTAATTTCAGAATGTTTCCCAAAATTAATTTTATTTCGCCATTGTAAGCTTTTTCTACCAAAATAAAAACTATGATATTTGCCGAATTTTATTTGTTTTGTTTGATAAATAAAGCGATTCCTTCTAATTTCTCGTAATTTCACACATTGATATGTTTGAGGATTTTCCTGATTTGGGGTAATTTCGACTATTTTTTAAATTCTTCCATAAAACAAATAGGTAATTAGAAATCGGGTATTTAGGTGGTACTCTTAATTGAGTCGTAAAAATGGCGTATTCATGATCTTTTACCTACTGAAATTTGATAGGAAAGACCTAATAATTGAGAATAAAATTATTCCAATATACGACACAAAGTACATGCTATAAGATAATTGTAGAGTGAATATTCGATAAATTCATTTTGTTGGGAATTTTTCGTATCTACATCTACTTGAAATGATCGAAGGGGCATCATGAGAAATACAGATACTATTTTCACTTATGCAGGGAAAACAAAGGAGGAAGGGTATGAAGAACAAGAAATTAGGGCGTATATTGTTAGGGTCAGCATTAACAGTAAGTTTAATAACATCTTCTGGTATTCCGTTTAATGTACTTGCAAAAGAGTCAGAGAAAACAAAAATTACAGATGTTGAAGGAATACTAAAGAACTTAAGTGATGAACAAAGAAAGGCGCTTAAAGAGCTAGAAATCGGACCAGGATTTGTTATCTCTCCGGATATCAATGTAAATAGTCCTGAATTAGTGAATGTCATTGTTGAATTTAAACAAGCGCCAGCAAAAGTTGAATTGATGAAACAAAAAGAAGAAGGAAAAAAGATGGCATTGTCTTCTGCAATAGATAAAGTAGAGGCATCCCATCAACAATTTAAAAAGGAATTTAATAAACTGACAGGATTAAAAATCGCTTATAGTCAACAGTTAAATGATTCGAAGATTACTAGAGAATATAAACATGCATTTAACGGAGCGGCAGTTACCGTTCCAGGCAATATGCTTGAAGAGTTAGTGAAATCTGACGTTGTCAAACGGGTATGGAATAACAAAGAATACCAACTAGATCTCCCGAAAGAACCAGAAGAATTAAAATCCACAGCACAATCAGGTTCAGCTGATAGTAATCGCCAAATCGGTGCGGACAAGCTCCATGAAGAAAATATTAAGGGAAAAGGGATAAAAGTAGGAGTTATTGATACAGGGATTGATTATAACCATCCAGATTTAAAAGATGCTTATAAAGGTGGATATGACTTTGTGGATAATGATTCGGACCCAATGGAAGCAACTTATGAAGATTGGAAGAAAACGAATTATCCTGAATTACATCCTGCAATTGGTTCCCCCTACTATACTTCACATGGAACACATGTCTCAGGGACAATCGCTGGTCAAGAGAAAAACGCTGTCGATTATGCAGTTGAAGGAGTTGCACCTGAATCAGACTTATATGGGTATCGCGTACTAGGTCCTTATGGAAGCGGGACAACAGATGCTGTTCTGGCCGGGATTGACAAAGCAGTTGAGGATGGAATGGATGTTATCAATCTATCATTAGGAGCAAGTGTGAATGATGCTCTTTATCCAACCTCTGTAGCCATTAACAATGCGATGCTGTCTGGAGTTGTCTCTGTTGTTGCAGCAGGTAATGCTGGACCTAATGAAAAAACGGTCGGTTCTCCTGGTACATCTGCTTTCGCTATTACGGTAGGTGCAAGTGATGTATCACAAACCATCGCCACATATACTGCGAGTGCTGGTGATGAAAAGTATGGTGAGATTAAATTATTAGGTAAGAACTTTTCAGATGATTTGGAAGAGTTAAAGGATAAATCTTTCCCTGTTGTTTATGCTGGAATTGGGAAGAGCGGTGATTTTGAAGGGAAGGATCTGAAAGGAAAGCTCGCATTAATCCAACGTGGTGAAATCGCTTTTGATGAAAAAATTCAAAACGCTAAAAAAGCAGGTGCAGCAGCGGTTATTGTTTACAACAACGTTGAAGGGGAAATTTCAGCATACTTAGGCGAGAGCACTGGTTATGTTCCAACCTTCCAGCTAACAAAAGCTGATGGTGAACGCTTACGATCACAAGAAAATGTCTCATTTACTTTCGAATCAATGGGGAGTGTGAAAACCGAAGGCGATTATTTAGCAGACTTTAGTTCGCGTGGTCCGGTTGCAAAAAATTATGATATTAAACCAGATGTTGTTGCGCCAGGTGTAGCTATCTTTTCAACTTATCCTGAATATATGAATGATCCAGAAGATGGAGACAATTACGATATTGCGTACACACGTATGCAGGGAACGTCTATGGCATCTCCACATGTTGCAGGTGCAGCTGCATTGATTTTACAAGAGCATCCGGATTACTCACCATTTGAGGTGAAGGAAGCATTAATGAATACAGCAGATGAGTTGAAAGAAAAATACTCAGTAAATGAAGTAGGGGCAGGACGGGTTGATATCTATGAAGCGGCCCATGCAGGCGTTTCTTTAAAGGTCCTTGATAAAACAGAGAATGTAGAGGGAAATGAAACCGTTGAAATTGATGAGGAGACCGGTTCTATCGCATTTGGCAGTCACTATCAAAA